>JBFMHE010000022.1 GCA_040752355.1 Nitrospirota bacterium
CGCTGTAATAGTTCAGCCACTCCAGATACTGTCTATAGTCATCGTCAGTTTCAAAGACGATCTGACGATAGTTGCCACGCTGAGTTATATGATGCGGTATCCCAACCGCCACCGCTCTCGCGATCCTTGGCATCCTCCCCCCTCCGACTTGCTCTCTCTAATGCTTACCTTCCATCTTTAAATGGTCGCTGTCCCTTTTTTCCCGTCCATCTTTTCCTGTCTCATCGTTGCATCTTTTCCTGTCTCATCGTTGTATGCTATGTTGCTTATTTCTGCGCTGCAGCGAATCGATGGCAATCCCTACAAAAAATGATAGAAGGAGCCAAAACACAAGCAATGATAGAATAGTAAATAAATTAGCCTGGTAAAGAGTGGGGTCTTTAGCAAGTATATGCATAATTTTATTCCAGACATTACCGAATACCATAATTGGAAAATAATTTATTATGACGTAGATTATTGAGTAAAGATTCCCTTCGTGAGATGAGGGCGTCAGTAAGCCCAATATGAATGGAAGCGACATCAGCAGGAAAAATATGCCCACTATCGACGGCAGTCTGTGCCGCCACTTCATTTCCCGCCACATCACTTGAATCGTTTTCCTTATGTTCAACTCAAGCTCATCTATTTGTATTCTTTAATTTTGGTTTGGATTTCACTTATTTGATCGTTACTGAGCCTTAAGTCGTTTCTCAGGACAGACCAAAAGTCATTCAAATACTGCTGAGTATCGGATAATGCCCTTGCCCTTTGCTGTATAGTTGGGTTCGAATCCGTTCTGAACTCCTCTATACCGTGCTCCAGCAGGGTAATCCAATTATGTTTCCTATCTTGGACTGTGTGGAGTCCTTCACCAAGCAAAAAGAGGCCACTCCTATAATCGCCCTTTGTCATCATTTTACCTGCCTCAATAAGTTGTTGCCGCGAAAATTGGTAAGATTCGTGAGTGGCATCGCTCCTGCTCTGCCTAATATTTCTCATGGAGTGTTGATAATTAGCCCCCTGGTTTGATAACCTGTCTACGTAAGCATTGCCCTCAGCAACTCTTTGAGCAGCCTTTGTGCTGAAGCCACTACCTGATAAGACATCAATTGTCATTATTCGGTGAATTTCAACGGAAAAAGCTCCATTAGGATCAATGTATTTATATGGATTGTTCAACGAGTAAATATAAGGATTCAAGTTTTGAGGGTTTGAAAGGAGAACATGATTTATCTTACTGGACCTCGGATCAACCGGTCCCACCGGGTCAGGGGAGATAAATCGCCCGACTTCCGTTTTCACATATCGAGCGCCGAAGTAATTGAGCCCGGTCTCTTTATCCTTCTTCTTCCCTGCAAACCTCTCATCACTTTCAAGCGTGCCGGTTATCGCCTGTTCCTCTCCGAAAGGCTTGTAATCCGCCCTCCAGACTACAGCGCCGTTTGCATCAGTCATGGCAAGCGGCGTGCCGGCAGGGTCGGTGTGGTAAAAGTAGACTTTTTCACCCCCGAACGCAAAGCCCGGGAGCAAAAAGAGCAGTACGAGCAGAAGAAGGGAACTTCCCCAAGAGAGTTTAACTAAGGCAGGGATAAGGCGGACAGGATGCGGCAACCGTATTCTCATCAAGGCCCCCCTTTGAGTGATCGACATGTGGTGCTACGATACGGCTGGCAAAGAACAACCAGTGCTGATTTTTATACCACACCGTTGTTCCTTTTGTGAAGAGAAAAAAGCGAGCGGGGGGAAGCAGCGCTTATCGCGTCCGTAGCGTACAGCGTTATAGCAGTTATCGCCTCGCGGCAGAGTTGTTTTCCGCTATAACGCTGTACGCTGTAACGCGATGGACGCGATAAACGCGTTGTTTACGGTTTCCAGTGCTCCTCGAACTTCCCGTTCCTCGTTATCCAGACCACGTAGGGAGACTTCGAGACGTCTCCTTTCTCGGTGAAGGTGATGGTCCCGAGCGCTCCCGAGAACTCCATGGAGTGGAGCTTGTCAATGACCGCCTTGCCGTCGGTCGTCCCCGCTACCTTTGCTGCGGTGAGGAGGATATTAACGGCATCGTAGGCATAAATGGAGTACGGGCCGAGCTCGCCGTATTTCTTTTTGTATTTCTCGATGAAGCTCTTTGCCGAGGGGATATTCTCGGGATTGGGGCTGAAGGTCAGGAAGGTACCTTCAGCAGCTTTATCGCCGGCGATCTCGACGAATTTCGGATCGATGCTGCCGTCGCCGCTCAGGAAAGGAACGGTCATGTTGATCTCCCTCGCCTGTTTCACCAGCAGGCCTGTCTCGGGATAGATCCCGCCGAAAAAGACGAGCTCGGGCCGTTTCTCTCTTACCGAGGTGAGCACGGTCTTGAAGTCTTTATCGCCTTTGGCGATGCCGCCGTAGTAGACGACCTCGATCGCAGGGCCGAGATGCTTCCTGAAGAGGTCGGCGAAGCCCTGTCCATAGGTGGTCTTGTCGTGCAGGACTGCTACTTTCTTGACCTTGAGAGTATCGCGGGCGAACGTTGCGGCCACGTTCCCCTGCTGCTCGTCGGTGCCGCAGACCCTGAAGACGCCCCGGTAGCCCCGCTCGGTGAGCTGGGGATTGGTGGAGGCGGGAGTAATCATGGGCACGCCCGCCCGGTTGTAGACATCCGAGGCAGGGATGGAGCAGCTCGAATTGAAATGGCCGATGATGCCGATGACGCCCTCGTTCACGAGCTTGTTGGCCACTGCCACCGCCTGTTTCGGGTCGGCCTGGTCGTCACCGGGCAGCATCTCGACCCTCTTCCCGAGCAGACCGCCTGCGGCATTCCACTCCTCCAGGGCGATACTGACCCCGTTTTTGAAGTCGTTCCCCATCTTCGCCTCGGCGCCGGTCATCTGCGCGGCAACGCCGACCCTGATCACGTCCTCTTGCTTGCCGCAGCCCGAAACCAGCACCGCCAGCGCGAGCACCATCACTCCGAAAAGCACTCCTCGTCTCACTGCTCCCTCCTCCATCAGCTAAAGATTATCGGCCAGGTCCCCCGGCCGAAAATATTCGTACTGCATTATACCGTAAACACATCGTGCACACAATTTTAATGAAGCAGTCAGCAATCAGCAAAAGAGGAGAGGGGGAGATACTCCGAGCCCTTTACAAGCGACGAGATACCGTATTCTTTAGAGAATTGTATACGTTACCCTGAGGTGCTTTCCTCTTAATGATCTCGATGGGGCGGTATGAAAATCAGCTAAGGTGTCGCAGGCAAAGGGCTCGGAGTATCTCCCCCTCTCCTCGGTATATCATGATCTCATCCGCCGGCTGCGGAGAGGAAGCGGCGTGCATTCTCTTCGATGTTCCCCCGGAGGAGCCCTGACGAGACGGCGGCGCTGTCGCAGCCGGCCTCGAAGACGGTCTGTACGGTATCGGCCTTGATGCCCCCGATCGCGATGACCGGAATATGCAGAGCATGCTTTACCTGCCTGAGCGCCTCGACTCCCTGGAGGGTCACGACCTCTTTTGTCGTCGTGGGAAAGATGGAACCGAAGCCGACATAATCGGCGCCTCCCTGCTCGGCGCTCCGCGCTTCTTCGAGACTATGGGTCGAAATGCCGATGAGTCTGCTTCCCATGATCTTTCTCGCCTCGTGGAGAGGAAGGTCATCTTGTCCGAGGTGGACCCCGTCGGCGTCTACGGCAAGGGCGATATCGGCGTAATCGTTGATGACGAGACAGGCGTTGAACCGCCGCGTCAGCTCCCGCAGCCGCAGCGCCTCGTAAAAAAGCTCCCGCTTCGTTCTGCTCTTTTCCCGGTACTGGACAAAGCGGATGCCGGCGACGAGGAGCTGCAGAACGATTGTTTCCAGAGGAGCACCGTCATCGGGAGTGCCGGTGATGAAGCAGATGCGGGGAGGCGCAAAGCTGCGTGCTGCTCTCGGCATCAGGGCACCTCTGACCGCTACTCCCCGGCGCTCCCGTTCTTGCTCCCGCCCTTTCCCGTCTCGTCGCCGTTCGCCGGAGCAGACATCCGCTCGACGAAATCGGTGGCGAAGTTCCCCTTGATGAAGTCGGGATGGTTCAGCACTTTCTTATGGAACGGAATGGTGGTCTTGATCCCCTCGATAATGAACTCGTCGAGGGCGCGCTTCATCTTCGCTATCGCCTCGTCCCTGTTCTTTGCATGGACGATCAGCTTGGCGATCATCGAGTCGTACTGGGAAGGCACGGTCCAGCCCGTATACCCTGCGGTATCGACACGGACACCCGGGCCGCCCGGCGGCAGGAAAAAGGTCAGCTTGCCCGGCGAGGGGATGAAGCGCTCCGGGTCTTCGGCGTTGATCCTGCACTCGATGGAGTGGCCGGAGGCCTTGATCTGGTTCTGCTTGAAGGTCAGCGGCACGCCGGCGGCAATCTTTATCTGCTCTTTGATGATATCGATGCCCGTCAGCTCTTCCGTCACCGGGTGCTCGACCTGGACCCGGGTATTCATCTCCATGAAGTAGACGTTCTGGTCCTGGTCGACGATGAACTCGATCGTCCCGGCATTCTTGTACTTGATCGCCTTGGCCGCTTTGATCGCGAATTCGCCGATCTTCTTCCGGAACTTCTCGGTCGCGATGGGCGACGGCGCCTCCTCGATCAGCTTCTGGTGCCGCCGCTGTACCGAGCAGTCGCGCTCGCCGAGGTGGATCACATTGCCCTTGCCGTCGGACAGTATCTGGACCTCCACATGCCGTATCGAGGGGAGGTATTTTTCGACATAGACTTCGCTGTTGCCGAAGGCGGTCAGGGACTCCCGCTGCGCCATATGGAACGCATGGGTAAGCTCTTCCTCCTCCCGCACGATGCGCATGCCGCGGCCCCCGCCGCCGGCAGACGCTTTAATGATGACCGGGAACCCTATCTTCTTCGCGATCTTCAGCGCCGCCTCTTCCGACTCGACCGGCCCGTCGCTGCCCGGCACCACCGGCACGCCGCGCCGTTTCATGATCTGCCGCGCCTTCGCCTTGTCTCCTCCCATACGCATATTTTCGGGCGACGGTCCGATGAAGGTGATGCCCGACGTTGCGCAGGCCTCGGCAAAGTGCGGGTTCTCGGAAAGAAACCCGTAGCCGGGATGGATCGCCTCCGAATCGGTGAGCTCCGCTGCGCTCAGGATGGCCGGTATGTTCAGATAGCTGTGCGTGGGGCTGGCAGGGCCGATGCAGACCGACTCGTCGGCGAGGCGGACATGGAGCGCCTCCCGCTCGATGTCGGAGAAGATGGTGACGGTCCGGATATCGAGCTCGCGGCAGGCGCGGATGATGCGCACGGCGATTTCGCCGCGGTTGGCAATGAGTATCTTCTTGAAGAGCTTCATCGTCTCTCCTGCGGCCTAGCTCACCGGATCGATAAGGAAGAGGGGCTCGCCGTACTCGACAGGATGCCCGTTCTCGACGAGCGCCCTGACGATAACGCCGTCGATATCGCTCTCGATCTCGTTCATCAGCTTCATCGCCTCGATGATGCAGATCACCTGCCCCTTCTTGACCTTGGTCCCCGGCTCGACAAACGGTCCTGCCTCGGGGGTCGGCGACCGGTAGAACGTTCCGACGATCGGCGAGGTGACGGTGAAGAGTCTTCCGTCGGCTTCAGGCTCTTCGGCCCGGGAGATCTCCTTTTTCTCGACCGGGGAGGGCTGGTGGACCTCGAGGTGGCCGAAGAACTTCTCCCGCCGTATCTTTACCTTGACCCCTTCCTTTTCGACCTGCAGCTCGGTAATATCTGTATCTTTCAAGAGACTCATCAACTCTTTCAGCTCTTCAAGCTCCATCTCGCTCCTCCGCTTCAGAAGTAGGGCCGCGCTCAGGTGGCGACCCCGTGCTGCTCAGGAAACCGCGCCGCCTCGGTTACTTGCCGGACACCTTCTCCATATATTCCGACGTTCTCGTATCGATCCTGAGGACGTCGCCGACGGCGATATGGAACGGCACCTTGACGACCAGCCCTGTCTCGAGCTTTGCAGGCTTGCTGCTGCCCGACGCCGTATCGCCCCTGAAGGCGGGCTCGGTCTCGGCAACCGCGAGCTCGACGAACATCGGCGGCTCTACGGAGATCGGCGCCTCCTTATAGTACAGCATTTTGATGACCATATTCTCTTTGATGAATTTCTTCGTCTCGCCGAGCTGCGCCTCGGTGAGCGGTATCTGCTCGTAGCTCTCCATATCCATGAAGTAGTACAGATCGTCCTGCGCGTAAAGGTACTGCATCTCCCTTTCCTCGAGCTGGGGAGTGTCGAACTTATCGCCCGACCGGAAGGTGTCCTCGAGCACATTGCCGGTCCTGAGGCTCTTGAGCTTCGTCCTGACCACCGCACCGCCCCTCCCCATCTTGACATGCTGGAAATCGACGATCTCGCAGGGCTCGCCCTTGTATTCTATTTTTGCACCTTTCCTGAAGTCGCTCGTTGCGATCAATGGACACCTCCTGTAGTGCTCATCGGCAGCGGTTTGGCAAAAAACCGAACCTATACGCTACCAGCTATGAACCGATTATTTCAAGCCCTCTGCCGAGGCTCGTCAGCACCCTGCCCTTCCCCTGCTCCACCGCCACCATATCTTCGATGCGCACGCCGCCCAGCTCGGGTATATAAATGCCGGGCTCGACGGTGAAGACCATCCCCTCCATCACCGGCTCGCTCCTGAGCCAGGATATGCGGGGCGCCTCATGGACATCCAGCCCGACCCCGTGCCCTGTCCCGTGGCCGAAGTACGCTCCATACCCCGCCTTCGCTATGGTGTCCCGCGCAGCAGCATCGATCGCGCGGGTGCGCACCCCTTTCCTCACCGAGCCTATTGCCTTTTCCCGGGCATCGTTAACGAGGTCATAGATTTTTTTCTTTTCCGGCAGCGACGGCCCTGCCATCAGGAGGGTCCTGGTCATATCGGAATAATACCCGTCCGCCTCTCCGCCCCAGTCAATTATAACAAAATCACCTTTTTGTATTTTCTTTTCAGTCGGTTGTGCATGCGGCAGGGCGGCATTTCTGCCTGCGGCGACTATTATGGCAAAAGGGATGCTCCGGCATCCCTCTCGCTTCAGCTGCTCTTCGAGCCGCAGGGCGATCTCCCGCTCCTTCACCCCTGCCTTTATCCGCGGCTTGATCGCCAGGAACGCCCGCTCGGCCCTCCGCACCGCCTCGTGAATCGTGGCGATCTCCTCGGCGGACTTGATGAGGCGCATGCGCTCCACGAGCCCCTTCTGCGGAAGCAGCTGCACGGGCAGCGCTTCGAGCGCTTCGTAAAGCTCGTACGATATCGAAGTCTCGAAGCCGAGCTTCCTGATGCCCAGCCTTTTCAGGAGGCTTTTGACCGCCTTGATCCTCGGCCCCCTCTCGGACTCGAGCTCGTATCCGCGCACCTCTGCGGCGGCCTGTTCGGTATAGCGGAAGTCGGTAGCGAAGATGCCCCTGTCCCTTGTCACCAGGGCGAAGCCCGATGACCCGGTGAACCCGGTCAGGTAGCGGACATTTTTCATCGAGCCCACATAGAGGGCATCGATGCCTTTTGTCCTGATATCCTTCTGCAGCCGCCTCAATCTCGCTTCACTCGTGGTCATAGCCGTATCCCGCGATGCCTTCAGGGAGTGCGGGCGAACCTGCTGTTGATCGCCCCCAGAAAATCGTTCAGGTGGCCCAGCGTCGCAGCCCGCTCCCGGTCCCGCTGCTCCGCGAAATGCTGCCTGGTGAGGACGAGAAGCTTCTCGAGCCGGGCGACGACGGGTGCGCTGTCGATCCCCGCAAGCTTCATGAACGCTTTCAGCTCCTCTTTCCTCTGGCGCACCGGTGAATGGTGAGGCTCGGACTTCAGAAGGGCATTGTAAATCTCGATCGCCCGCCCATACTCTCCTGCGGCGATCAGCTCTTCGGCCTGCTGCAGCAGCGCGGAAGACCGCCCTTCGGAGGGACGGACGGCTGTCAGGACCTCTGCGAGCGAGGGAGGGACTGCTGCGCGGTGCTGCTCACTGTTGCCGGTCTCTTCAGGGACTTCCGCGGCCTCGCTCTTCAGCGCCGGTTGCGCCTCTGGCTCCACGGTGCTTTTGTTCGGTTCCGTGCTCACCGCCAAGGCCCCAAGGCCGTCGAGAAAAGCGGACGCCTCGGCATCGAAAGAATCGAGGGAGAGCACCTTCCGGTATGCTTCTGCGGCCTGCCCGGTATCGCCGAGCTGCCGGCAGGTCTCTGCGAGCTCTTTATGGACGAAAATATTGTCAGGGGCCTTCTCTGCCGCAGCCGAAAGCTCCCTGCGCGCTTCGGCAGGCATGTTGTTCAGCCGGTACCACCGTCCGAGCGTGAGCTGGGCAGCGACAAAACAGGGGTTCTTCTTGACGCCCTCGACCAGGAGGGTTATCGCCTCGTCGATACGGTCCCGTTTCCTCAGCTCCTCCGCAAGGGAGAGGAAGAGCGCCGAGTCCGGTTTCTGCCGCAACCGCTCCTTGAGCCGCCTGATATAGGTGCTGTTATCGATGCCCGTCATACGCTCTTTTCCCGTCAGCCGGCGCTCTTCAGCTCCACGACCCTGTCGAGGACCGCCTTGGCGACCTCGGCCTTGGACATGAGAGGGACCTTTTTCTCGCGCTCGCGGTCGATGATGACGACCTCGTTGGTATCGACATCGAATCCCGCGTCCTTCTTCGAGACATCGTTGAAGACGATCATGTCGACATTCTTGGCGATGAGCTTTTTCCGCGCCCGATCGACCCGGTTCCCGGTCTCAGCGGCAAAGCCGACGGTGAAGGGTTTATTCTTGAGTTTCCCTACTTCTTCGAGGATATCGGGCGTCTTGAGCATCGTGAGCGCGACCTTCTCCTTCTTCTCCATCTTGCTGCTCTTCTGCTCTGCGGGCATATAGTCGGCGACCGCCGCTGCCGCGATGAAAAGAGACGACAGGGAGACGCTGTCCATAACCGCTGCATGCATGTCCGCAGCCGTTTCGACCCGTACGACCTCGATATCGTCGGGCTGCGGCAGGGAGACCGGCCCGCTGATGAGGGTGACTTCGGCGCCGCGCCGCTTCGCCATCAGCGCCAGGGCATAGCCCATTTTGCCCGACGAGCGGTTCGAGAGGAACCGCACCGGGTCGAGGTATTCCCTCGTCGGTCCTGCGGTGATCAGGACCTGCTCGCCCGCCATATCCTGCTCCGTAAGGGACGCTATGACCGCCTCCATGATCTTCTCGGTATCGGCCAGCCTGCCCATCCCTTCCTCGCCGCAGGCGAGGCTCCCCTTCTCCGGACCGACGGCCCGGACGCCGAGCGACTCGAGATAGTGGAGGTTCTTTTGGAGTATCGGGTTGGCGTACATGCGCCAGTTCATCGCAGGGGCGAGGATGACCTTGCCGGTGAAGGCGAGGAGGGTGGCGCTCAGCATATCGTCGGCGATGCCGCCTGCGTATTTATTTATGCAATTCGCCGTTGCCGGGGCGACAATAAAGAGGTCGGCGCCGGCGGGGAGCGTCACATGGGAAAGGGGCGTCGCGAACATGTCGGTGTAGACCATATCGCCTGCAGCCAGTTCTATGGAGAGAGAGGTGATAAAACGCTTCGAGGCCTCTGTCATGATAACCCTGACAGAGGCCCCTTCCTGTCGCAACCGTTTAATCAGATCGATCGACTTGTACGCCGCAACACTGCCGGTGATGCCGAACAGTATACGCTTATCGGTAAGCACGCCCGCGTCCCCCCCTCTCAGATAAGGATAGAGACCATGGCGACTATTCTTCGCCGGTGTCGGTGTCCGCTTCCTCGCTCTCGCTGAAGAGGTCTTCGAGTGCCCTCTCCGGCGTGCCTTTCTCGTGCAGATAGACCTTGAGGTCCTTCTCGAGCTCGGAGAGGTCTTCGATCGGCCTCCGCCGCTCCTCGATGAGCTTCTTGTAATCGATCCGTTCTGCTTTTTCCCGCTCGGCTACGGCATCGGCGCCGGTCAGGAAGTCGATCTTGCCGGAAATGGTCTCGACAATCGCCGTGGTGGTCACCTTTTTCGCCTTTGTCTGGATCTTCGAGGTCGCCCCCAGGGAGAGCTCCCTCGCCCGCTGTGCAGCGATCGAGACGAGCCTGAACCTGCTGTCTATGGCGTCTTTATTATGTTCGACAGGCAGCGCGATGATATCCATACTGATCATGCCTCCTTTGGAAAAGTGCGTTCTATCCACTCCTGATCGATCTTCGTCACCCTCACCCTCTCGGCGAGGACAATCGACGACAGATCCCTAAGTGCTTCATCGAACAGGTCATTTATAATAACATAATCGTAATTTTTATATTCTGCAATCTCGGCGAGGGCGTTCCTGAGCCGCCGTTCGATGACCGCCGCAGTGTCGCTCATCCTGCCGGTAAGCCTCTGCTTCAGCACCTCCATCGACGGCGGGAGGATGAAGAGGAGCAGGCAGCCCGGGAGGGACCGCCGGATCTGGCGGGCGCCCTGGACATCGATGTCGAGGATGACATCGGTGCCGGCCTGCAGCAGCTCCTCTATCCGCCTCCGCGAGGTCCCGTAAAAATTGCCGTGCACCTCGGCCCACTCGACGAACTCCCCGGCAGCCGCCATGGCGCGAAAGGCAGCCGCGTCCACAAAGGTATAATGGACATCGTCGATCTCCCCGGGCCTCGGCGCCCGCGTGGTATACGATACGGAGTACCGGATCCCCGGAAGGATCTCGCAGAGCTTCTGGCACAAGGAGGTCTTCCCTGCGCCCGAGGGCGCGGAGACGACGAAGAGGCTACCCTTCCTCGGGCTCATACACGATTCCCCCGCTCCCGTCCTTCATCCCGGACACGCGCTGTACGATAGTCTCGACCTGAATGGCGGAGAGGACGATATGGTCGCTGTCCGTGACGATTATCGAACGGGTCTTCCTCCCCTCCGTGGCATCGACGAGTTTGCCCCGCTCCCGCGCCTCTTCCCGCAGCTTCTTGATGGGAGAGGATCCGGGGTTGACGATGGCGACCACCCTCGATGCATGGATGACATTGCCGAACCCTATGTTGACGAGCGGACCCTTTACGGCTCCTTCCATCGCGCCTTCACCTCTTCTCTCTTTTTTCCAGCAGGGCATGCGCGTGCAGCGGCCCTGCATTCGCTACTGTATATTCTGGACCTGCTCCCTGAGCTTTTCGAGGGCTGTCTTCATCTCGATAGCCAGGTTGGTAATGGTAACGTCGTCGACCTTCGAGGCGATCGTATTCGTCTCCCGGTTCATCTCCTGAATGAGAAAGTCGATCTTCCTGCCCACCGCATCCCCGGCTGAGAGGATCGCGCCGAACTGCTCGAAGTGGCTCTTCAGGCGGGCTATCTCTTCGGTGATGTCGCTCCGCTGCGCGAGGAACGCCACTTCCTGGGCGAGGCGGGTCTCGTCGAGAGGAACATTCGCGGCGAGCTCCGCGACCTTCCGCGCGAGCGACTCCCGGTAGCGGCCCGCGCCCTCTCTTGCCTGGGCCTCCGCCTTGAGCCGCAGCTCTTTCATATGCTCTATGTGATGATGCAGCTCCTTGACGAGGGCCGCGCCCTCCTTGAGCCGCATCTCCTCGATACGGTCGAGGGCGGCATCGAGGGCGGCATAGAGCGCGTCCGCCTCGTAGTCCGGCTCTTCGGCGACGAGCAGCTCCCGGTATCCCGAGAAAAAGTCGATGGTCAGGGCGCCGGGGATCGAGAGCTCCCGCTTGATCTCGAGGAACGAGCGGTGGATCTCCTTCGCGAGTTCCTTGTTGAGGCTGACCTTCAGCTGCCGCTGCGCCGTGAGCGATACGATGATATCGAACTTGCCGCGGGCAAAGCGCTCCTTCACCTTGTTCCGGAGGGGTATGTCGTGCTCGATGAGCGCCTGGGGGATCTTTACCGATACGTCGATATGGCGGTGGTTCAGGGAGCGGACCTCGACCTTGAACCCTTCCCGCTCGGCAGCGCCGTACCCCGTCATGCTCTGTATCACCGTGACACCCCCGTGATCTTTACCGTCTTGCGTGTCGCCGCCGCGCCCTTCACTATCATTATATCCCCCTTTTTCACCTTGTAGGTTTCGGCCAGCAGCTCGACGAGCTGCTCGTTCGCCGCGCCGCCTACGGGGGGGGCGGTGAGCTTCACCTTGAGCACCCCGTCTACCGTCCCGACGACCTCTCTTCTCGAGGACCGGGGAACGACTTTGACCTCTATGAATATACCGTCGTCAGCCATCGCGCCGGGCGTGCCGGGGATATGCATGCCGCCCGGCCAGCCAGAACCTATAATATACCTCACCGATCAGGAACGTTACAACCGTGAGGCCGACCCCGCCGATCACGTCGATCACATAATGGTACCGGCAGTATACCGTGGCGGCGATCAGGAGGAGCACCGGCACGAGGAGGAACCAAAAGAGGCGGCGGGAATACCGGAAGGCGAGGAGCAGCACGGTGAGCGCGACCCCCGTATGGCCGCTCGGGAAAGCGTCGCGCTTGACGCCCTCGAGCAGGTTCAGGATATCCTGAATCGGCTTCGAGAACAGAAACCCGTCGAGCGCCTTCTCGTGGAGGTGGTCCATCGCATACCGGGGCCCGACAGCGGGAAAGAGGAGATAGCCGACATACGAGAGATAGAAGCAGAGCAGTATCAGGAAGAGCGACCTCTCGAAGGCCTCGTGCCGGCCCTGCTTCTTGAGGACAACCGCCAGTGCGATGGGCATGAAATAGTAGGTGGCATAGGCTATCTGGAGCACATCGGTAAGCAGGGGGGAAACGAACCGCTCGAGGAACACGGTGGGATGGCCGCCGAAGAGGCGGTAGTCGATCCGTGCGAGGAGGTGGTCGATATCCTGGGGGTTCACCGCATGCACCACCAGCCCGAGGCTGTCGAAGATGACGAGGACAGCGACAACGGGAAAGATGATATCACGCGTCAGGCCGAGAAAGGAATTGATCCTGCTCAAAGGAACGAGCATAAGCTGAAAAAGGACCACCGACGCATAGATAAGCAGAAGCATGCTCGCATGCGGGATCTTCCCGAAAAAGAGCAGGGTGAGGATGAAAAGAAACAGGCTGAAAGCGATGGTAAGGGAATCGGCGGGCCTAAGAGGTAGCTTCACTTTTCAAGAAGATGACTAGCGGCATTTCGAGACGCGACCCCATTCGCACCGTAGCCCTCGTCCTTTGCCAAAGATTGCATTTCGTATTGCCCTTATTATTACCCCTTTTCAAGGGCATTACCTTTTTTCTTCCATAATGCCCCCGGCCCCCTTCCCAGGCATTCCACTTTATCCTCTTTCTGCAGTTCTCTCAGCACGCGGTGCGCCATGCCGAATACGACAGTGTGAATGCGCTGCTGATCAACAGTGACACCCTCTATGCGGTTTGAGGAGATGGCGCTCTCTATCAAGGCATGCTCGCGCAGGATTTTAAGCCTCTGAGGTGCCTGTTTGGTAAAGAGTTCCTGCTTTCCCCTCGATTCACCCAGTTCAGAGAGATACCACGAGGTGATGGCGGGCACAACATCAAGCCCGGAAGAGAAAACCAGGAGGGTCGTCATATGATCATGCTTTTTCATTTCGTCTTCTGTTGCTTTTCAAGACCTGGCGCCGTGTATTTTTCGTTTTGCAGGAGTAGTGACCGAAAATGTACCCGTCCCCTTTTCCGTTCTTTTCCGTTCCATTTTCTACCCGGCCGAGTGCGATCTGAACGCCGGGATTCCGTCTACGGGACAAGTACGAATTTCCCATATTGCTTGAAATGCTCGTCAAAGGCAAAAGCGGTATCAATAGTGAGGGACTCCATAACGATAAAACTTGTCGCGTCGGTGTACGAAAACTCCTTATCGGAAAAGTTTTTCAGTATCTCCCATGCCCGCTCCTCTTCTTCGGCGTCTACACGGTGCAGGGTGATCAGCGGGTTGCTCCTGATGAGCTCCGCCATCTCCATTGCAACTTTATGCGACCTGCAAAAGTAGGTATAAACTTCATCCAGGATAAAGTTCGTCGTATGAAGCCTGAGCCTTTGCTCCTTTATGGTCTTCAGGAAAGCGGCAGCTCTTTTATGGCAGGCGTCATCACTGACCCTCAGCGCGATAAATGCGCTGGTATCAACAAAGATGTCCCGCTTCACTTTTTCTGCCGGTAAATATAATCGTCATGCTTCTGAGAGCCCTGCTTTCTTCCCAGGGAGAACCCGTCATTTCCAATAGAAAAGAGGGGGTTATCGTCATAATCCGCCTCTTTGGGAAGCCGCTCGTCGATGATCTCCCGTATAACCTGGGCTATACTGGATTTTTTCTTCTCAGCCTGGCGGCGGAGATACCGGTATTGCTCATGGGTCAGGTAAATCTGTGTCCTGTGCGTTGATGTTTCCATACTGTGCCTCCATCTGCTTCTAGCGTATCAAAATATACAGCATGGCGTCAATACAGCACTACAGCAATGACCATCTCTGACCATTCTCCTGGAAAGCTTCCCTTTTTAGGAGCATGGTCCATAGAGGTAATGATGTCAACTTATTACAGCTTGCCGAGGGCTTTTCTGATTGCCCTTTCTTTCTTCGAGAGGCGGTGAGGGTTGCCGCGGCTGGATTGGACATAGTCCCCATCGTCCTTTTCACCGACATACGGGGGCACTTCCTCTTCTTCCTTGCCTATGGCCTCCTGAGCTTCCGGTGTCGCGTCATCTCCTCTCTTTCTCTCGATAATAGCAGAGAACGTATCGGAAGGCACGGGAATGGAGCTGACCGACCAGGCATGCCGGGCAATGTCTCTGTCTGAGCTCACCACGATCCATTCCCTGCGGTCCTGCGATATGATGCGCTTGATGACATCGTCAGCGCGTACCCCGAGACGGGAGTAGATGATCCTGACACCGCCGCGGACCGCTGCGTGCTCCGTACCGGCGCCGCTCTTGTGGCCGTCAAATACCACGGTGATATCATGCTGCTTGGCCTGTTTATAGCGTATCAGAAGATCGATGAACCGCTCGCGCATCTTCTCTCTATCGCCATGATAGACGCCGATGACATTGTAGCCGTCGATGATGATGCTCGGCAAGGGCGGGCCTCCTTCAGGGCGCGAGGAGAATGCTCAGGACCATCTCTGCCGTAGTTTTGCGATAATCGCCGGTGTAGCCGAGGAGCGCCCGCGCTTCCTTTTCCACTTTTGCGATCTCGACGTAGAACATGGTGCGGTTGAGCGGAAAATACTTGAGCCCCTCCTCCACCTTTTCCGCCATGAAGCGGTGGCAGCCGATGCCGTAGTCGATCGACATGTTCTGCTTGTGCATCTCGTAGGGCACCCCGTGGATCCGGCATATCAGGGGGCGATGCTCGTACACGATGCAGAGCCCGCCGTCGTTCAGGGGGCACATGACCCGGACATCCTCGGGCGAGGCCCGGTGTATCTTCGTCACGTCTCCGGCACGGCTGAGGAGCTCCTGCCGCTTCTGCTCATCGAGCAGCGCGAGGCCCTCGGCGAGGTAGAGCTCCTCGATGAGGGTGTGATGGTGGAACTTCGTGACGCAGCAGTTGTCGTCGCACCCTTCGCAGCTGAACCGGTAGTGGCGCATCGCCGCACCGTATATGGCATCGATAGCCCGGAAGATCTCGCCGAGCCGCTGCAGCTGCTGCTCCCTATCCATCCTTCCCGCTTCCATGAATACTCCTCACCTCTTCCCGAATACTGCGCTGTCAGGCGCGGTTGCAGGGACGCTGGGCTATCCGGTCCCACGTTTCGCTATCGATCTCGTCGATATAATCCGAAAGCCTGAAGACAGCGCCGCACTCCGTGCAGCGCAGCGTTACCGACTTTCATCCCACTACGAGCTTGAGGGTACTGCTGCAATGCCTGCATTTCATTGATTTCTCCGGTTTTTGGAAAAAAGAGCTATTTTTACTATACCATACAACTATGTTCCTGAGGCAGCTTTTGAACGATTCGCTCTCCTGGCACGACCGGCACAGATGGGACGAGGCCCTCTCGCTCCTGGACCGCCTCTTCGCCGCCAACAGCAGCATGCTGCTCGGGGTGCAGGAGAAGGCGCTTCTCGTGCAGGCAGGCATCGATGCCGTCGATCCGTTCCTCCAGCTGAACACCGCCGAGGTATGTCCCGGCTGCCGCAAAATCTGCTGCGCCAACCGCCATGCCTATTACGATCACGAGGACCTTATCTACGCCCTGGCCCTGGGCCACCGGCCGCCCCGCTACCGGGAAGGGCTCGAAGACGCTGCCCCCTGCCAGTTCATTGCAGCGGGCGGCTGCACTGTCCCGCGCTCATTGCGACCCTTCCGATGCAACTGGTATTTTTGCGACGCCCTCCTGCGCCATATGGAAGAGGGGCCTGCAAAGCCCTGCCGCTCCTTCATCAGGAGCTTCCACCATACCGTCACGCTCAGGGGCGCCATGATCGACGAATTCTTCAGCGTGCTCTCGCCTGAGCTCCCGGCTTAAGGCAACCTCGCTCCCCCTCCGGTGCCATGCACTTGCTCTGAGGTCCCGGTGATGTTGCATCAGCATAGATAACCTGATAATCTGGAAGAAGAGCAGCATATGTCGATCAAAAACCTCGATGTCTTTTTCAGTCCCAAAAGGGTCGCCGTCATAGGCGCCAGCGAGGACCCCGGCTCCATCGGTCACCTCATCCTCAGGAACATGGTCGGTAAAGGGTTCAGGGGGGTCGTCTACCCGGTAACCCCCGCAGCCGAAGCGGTACAGGGAATAGAGGCCTATAGGACGGTTACCGCAATCCCCCACCGCGTCGACCTCGCCATTATCGCCAATCCTCCTGAAGCCATGCTGAAGACCCTCGAAGAGTGCGGCCAGGGCGGCGTCAAAGGCGTCTCGATCATCTCTCCTGACTTCGAGGTGAGGGGGCAGAACCAGCAGGAGATCGAGGCGAAGATAAAGGAGCTCTCGCTGAAGTACGACTTCCGGGTCCTCGGGCCGAATACCCTCGGCTTCATCAGGCCGAGCAGCGGCCTGAATGCCAGCCTCTTCCCGAAGATGCCCCAGCGCGGCAACATCGCCCTCATCTCCCAGAGCGCCACGCTCGCGACCGCACTCATCGACCGCGGGGTCGGCAAGAACGTGGGATTCAGTTATATCGTTTCACTGGGGTCGAAGCTCGACCTCGGCTTTTCGGACCTCATCGACTTCCTCGGCGTCGATACCGAGACCAAGGCAATCATTCTCTACCTCGAGCACATCAAGCGGGGGCGCAAGTTCATGACCGCCGTAAGGAGCTTTGCCCGGAGCAAGCCGATCGTTGTCGTCAAATCAGGAAAGTTCGATATCTCGGCCCAGGTCGCCCTCACCCATTCGGGGTTCCTCGCGGGCGAGGACGCGGTCTATGATGCCGCCTTCAAACGGGCGGGCACGGTGCGGGTGGACGAGATCCTCGACCTCTTCTATATAACCGAGACCCTCTCGAAGCAGAAGCGGCCCAAGGGCAAGCGGCTCGCTGTCATCACCAATGCAGGCGCTCCGGCGGTCCTCGCGGTCGATGCCCTGGTCCGTCTCGGCGGGGAGCTGGCGCGGCTCAGCAGCGATACGCTCGAGAACCTGCAGCAGAGCCTGCCGCCGACAAAGGAGCTGCGCAACCCGATCAACCTCTTCACCAGCGCCTCGCCGTCAGACTACCGCACCGCGGTGAAGAGCTGCCTCAAGGACAAGGGGATCGACGGCATCCTGGTGCTCCATGTCCCCTACTTCGGGGCGAGGCCCGGCGAAACAGCCGAGGCGGTCGTGGCAGCGCTCCGGGAGCATCCTTTTGTTCCCGTTCCGCTGTTTACCGTCTGGATGGGGGACGAGGAGGTCTTCGCTGCCCGGGACTACCTGAACGACAAGGGCATACCCACCTTCGTCACTCCCGAACAGGCCGTACGGAGCTTCATCTACATGTACCGTTACGATTACAATCTCCAGCTCCTCCAGGAGACCCCCGAGGCCATTCTCAAGGACTTCGCGCCCGACTCGCAGAAGGCGCTCGATATCTTCAGGCGGGCGTCGGGAGACGACCGGTCGGTGCTCACGCTCCACGAAGTCAAAGAGATCCTCCAGGCCTACGGCATCCCCGTGGTCGCTACCGAGCGGGCGCAGAGCGAGGGCGAGGCCGTACTCGTCGCCGAGAAGATCGGCTATCCGGTGGTGTTGAAGATCGACTCGGAGAAGATCTTCCATAAGCTCGAAGTGGGAGGGGTCATCCTGAGCCTCAGGGGCGAGGAGTCGGTCAGGGCCGCCTTCAGGAGGCTCAAGGAGATCGCCGCTGCCAACGGCGCTCCCGATGCGCATGTGCTCATTCAACCGATGGTCATCAAGCATGGCTACGAGCTCTTCATCGGCGCAAAGAAAGACCCCACTTTCGGCTCGGTGATCGTCTTCGGCACGGGCGGCGAGCTCCTCGAAGCGGTCGAAGATTACGCGGTGGGACTGCCGCCGCTCAACCAGACGCTGGCGCGGCGCATGATGGAAGACACCAGGATATATCGCCACCTCCAGGGCCTCGAGCCCTACCGGGAGTCGCTCCGGCTCGTGGAGGAGATGCTCGTGCGCTTCTCCCATCTCATCGTGGATTTCCCCTGCATGAAAGAGATCGATATCAATCCCTTCATGGTCACGCCCCGCGAGGGCTTCGTGCTCGATGCGGGAATCCTGCTCGAAGACCGAGTAGTCGAGGAGTGCGCCCGTGCGCGCGGAGAAGACCTCTGCCCTCCCCACCTCTCGATCTGCCCCTACCCCTTCAAATACGTCAAAGAGATCGCGGTCGAGGACGGCAATTCGGCGATCGTGCGTCCAATCCGCTCGGAAGACGAACCGCTCATCTACGACCTTTTCAAGTCCCTCTCCGATGAGACGATCGTCTTCCGCTTCGGCCAGCACCTCACCGATATGCCGCACGAAAAGCTCGTCCGGTACTGCCAGATCGACTACGAGCGGGAACTCGCCTTTGTTGCGGTCATCAGGGGAGACCATGGCCGCGAGCGGGTCATCGCCGATGTGCGGGTGCTCAAGATGCCGGACCTCGAGACCGCCGAACTGGCGGTGCTCGTCACGGACGAGTGGCAGGGCCACGGGCTCGGCACCACGCTGCTCGATTACTGCATCAGCGTCGCCCGGGAGGTGGGGGTGAAGACGCTCTGGATGGAGATCCTTCCGCACAACACGAGGATGCTCCACCTCGCCAAGATCTGCGGCTTCAAACGGACCTATGCCGACGAGGACATGGTGAAGGTTTCGCGCGGGATATAGGTCACCGAAGCCCCCCTTTCTCCCCTTCCGCTCGATAGGGCATCAGCCTGCGGAGCGAAAAGGGTGCGCCATCCACCCTGCTGAGTATTTCCCTGTTTTCTCCGATAACAAGTCATCGGGATTCGGGGGGAGGCCTATGCACAAGGGGAGGGGTATCTATGGTTAGGCGGTTCTATAACATGGGGCTGAGGAGAAAGTTGACTCTCATCTTCGGGTCCCTCATCTTCACCGTCGTAGTGGGCGTAGCCGCAGGACAGTGGTCCTTTCTCACGGTTCAGGTGGGAGGCAAGGAGTATCAAGGGATCGACCTTAAACGAGAAACCATTGACGAGATAGCAAGGATATTGATCAATATCAACCTCCTGCGCGGCACTGCCTACGCTCATCTTGAAGACTCCGACACTGGGGTGAAACACGCGATGCTGCAACGGATTGCGGCTACCGATTCCCTCTTCCAGTCGATCAGCATGAAGGTTGCCCCGCCTGCGAAAGGAGGCGAACGGTATTGCGGCTCCTGTCATTCAGCAGGAGTAGCCGTCGCCTCCGGTATCAGCGGTGCGCAAAGAGCATGGGATGCTTATAAGCCTCTTTTGAGGGAAACGATCATACCGGGGCTGGGCACGGACAGGTCGAGGAGCATGAAGGAGGTGATGGGCACCCGTCTTGAAACGCATCACGAGGAGCTGATGACGAATCTCTCCTCCTCGCTGGATCTCATGCGGGGAGTATTCCCCCTTGCGGTGAAGAGAATGACAAAGGAGGCTGACGCTATCAGGCTCGGATTTCTCGTCGGCGGCGTGATGACCATAGGCTTTCTCGTAGCCCTGACACTCTTCCTCTCCTCCCTCATCGTCAGCCCGGTGGTGGCGATTTCGGACAGGGCGACCAAAATGGCTGAAGGCGATTTCACCGCAGGCTCGGAGATACCGTGCAAGGGGGAGGACGAAATAGGGAGCATGGCACGTTCCTTTGTACAGATGACCGGTAAGGTAAGGGACTTTGTGGTAACGGCGAAGGAGGGCATTCTAACCCTCTCCTCTACTTCGGAGCAGCTTTCGGTCACGACAGGTCACCTCTCTTCCAAGATGGAGGAAGAGCGCAATCAGATGAACCAGATAGCGCGCTCTATTACCGAGATGTCCCGGAGCATCGTCGAATTGGCAAACAGCTCATCGAGGGTGGCTGAGCTGTCCGACGAATCATCTACCGTGGCTGAGGGAGGAAAGGACATATCGAAATACACCCTCACCAAAGTCAGCTCCCTCGCCGATATTATCAAAGACACCGCTGCTACCATAGAGGAGCTCGGGGGCAGTTCGCAGGAAATCGGCGATATCGTATCCGTCATTACGGATATCGCCGACCAGACCAATCTCCTGGCGCTGAACGCGGCGATAGAAGCAGCGCGTGCCGGAGAACAGGGGAGAGGATTCGCGGTCGTCGCCGACGAAGTCAGGAAGCTGGCTGAAAAGACTTCGCGCGCAACAAAAGAAATAACCGGGAAAGTACAGCTTATACAAGCGGAGTCGAAAAAGTCGGTGGATACCGTCAGGAAAAGCAAGGCAGAGGTGGAAAGCAGCATAGCTCTCCTCCACGGGGTTGCGCAATCCTTTGGCTCCATATGCACTGCAGCTAAAGACGTCACCACGGTGGCGCAGCAAATGGCGGCGGCAACGGAAGAGCAATCGGCGACCTCCGAGGACATCGCTGCGCACACCGCCGGCGTATCGCAGTCAATAAATCAGACGTACGGCGGGATAGAACAGATGAGGAAGATATCGACGGAGCTTGCGCACATGACAGAAAGCCTCAGGGCCCAGACGAGCAAGTTCAGGACGTGAGGTCACTCAACTCTCTTCACCGAGCATCTCCTCGATAGTAATCCGCACCGACCCGGCGAGCGCCTCAAGGTTATATCCCCCTTCGAGGGCAAAGACCATCGGGCAGCCGGCGCTGGCGAGAATGCTCCGTACGATGCCGCGAATCCCTTCCCCCGTCACCCTGATGTCGGCAAAGGGGTCGTCCACATGGATATCGTACCCTGCGGAGACGAGGACGATGTCCGGGGCGAAGCGCTTTACGAGGCCGGGAAGAATATCCTGGTAAACATAGAGGTAGTCCTTGTCGCCGGAGCCGGTCAGGATCTGGATATTATAGGTGTATCCCTCCCCTTTTCCCCTGCCCCGCTCCATGTCCTTTCCGGTCGCGGGGTAGTAGGGATACTGGTGCGTACTGAAATAGTAGACCGAATCGTCCTCTTCGAAGATATGCTGCGTGCCGTTGCCGTGGTGCGCGTCGAAGTCGATGATGAATACCCGCTCATAGCCGACGGTCTGGGCATACCGGGCTGCGACGGCGATATTGTTGAACAGGCAGAAGCCCATGGCGCAATGGGCCTCGGCATGGTGGCCCGGCGGACGCACCGCGCAAAAGGCCCTTGCGATATCGCCCTTTCTGCAGCGGTCCACCGCCTCCATGAGACCGCCGGCAGCATGCAGCGCGGCATCGAGACTGTCGCGGGAGGTATAGGTATCTTCGTCGAGGCTGGCTTCGCCGCAGGCCATGATGCGCTCGATATGCTCGGCGGTGTGGACACGGGCGATATCGGCGATCTCGGCCCTCCGCGGTCTCACGTGCACGAGCCGCTCCCAGAGCGGGCTCTCTTTCAGGGTGCCGGCAATGCGGGTGATACGGTCTTTTCGTTCGGGATGCCAGGGAGGAGGCTCGTGTTTGAGGAATATCTCATCGTATATGAAGCCGACGCCTCCCATGAGCAATTATATTCCAAGCCACTGCCGTTTGTCGAATAGGCGTACGGCTCCTTATTCTATAGGCTATAGGCCACAGGCCGTCAGGCGAACTTGTCGATAGCCCTTCTCACTTCGGACTTCCCTTCCTGCTGCTGCACTTCGACGACTTTCCTCACCTCTTTTTCATCATCGCTGCTGCGGGCGCCTGCTCTCGCTGCTTCCGCTGAAGCGGCGGCCCTCACCGCGTCGTCGCGGCTGATATCGCTCTTCGCCTTTTTGTCTGCTGCCGTTACTGTTGCGGCAGCTCCTGCGTTAGATAAGGGGTTGATCGGCATCGCCCTCTCCTTTCATGCTGCCCATGGTTGTTTCATCGTGCTTCATCGATCCCTCACTTCCCCTATCGGGAGCGTGCGTGCGGTCTTAACGCCTTTTTGCGTCCTTTCCGGGTTAAATGCACCATCGGTGATGCAGGTCACACCGCACGGCCTGCCGGAAGGTCACGCTCCATTCTTTTGCATCTCTTCGAGATACCGTATCCGCTCCAGCACCGGGGGATGCGAATAGTAGATCGCGGCATACAGGGGATGGGGGTAGAGATTGGAAAGATTTTCCTTCGAGAGGTTCACGAGCACATCGATCATGCTGCGGGCGTCCCCGGTGAGCTCATAGGAGGCGCGGTCCGCCTCACGTTCGTGCTTCCTGCTGACAAAGGCAGCGGCGGGTTTCAAGGGCAGCAGGACGATACCCGCGAGAAAGGCGAGGAGGAGGAGCTTTACCGGCAGCGTCTCATGGCTGATGGAGAAGAGCCCGGTGAGCAGGTCCCCCTGCACCAGCCTGCAGGCGAGATAAAGGCCGAGAAATGAAAAAAATTCGAGGGCGACGATCATCTTCAGCAGATGCCTTCTCTTCCAGTGACCGATCTCGTGGGCGAGCACCGAGAGGACCTCGTCGTGGCTCATGCCGGAGAGGAGCGTATCGTAGAGGACGATCCGCTTGGTCCTGCCGATGCCGGTAAAGTAGGCGTTGGTGTGCCTGCTCCGCTTCGATGCGTCGATCTTCAGTATCCTGCTCGCATGGATGCCGGCCTTTCCGGCGAGCTGCCTGATCTGCTCCCTGAGGGATTCGTCCTCGACCGGGGTGAATTTGTTGAAAAGCGGTTCGATGATATACGGCGACAGATACATGATGAAGATGCTGAAGAAGAACAGAAACGCCCAGACCCAGAACCACCAGAACTGCGGGCTCCATTGAATAAGCCAGAACCCCGCGAAGAGCACCAGGGAGAGCATGATCGTCGAGAGCAGCAGCGACTTCACGAAGTCGGAGAGCCAGAGCCGCGGCGTCGTGGTGTTGAAGCCGTATTTATTCTCGATCCTGAAGGTGCTGTAAAGGCTGAAGGGTATGGACAGCAGCTCCCCGGCATACGAGAGGAGCAGGAAGAAGAGCCATCCCGAGGCGATGAACGAGAGGTCGAGGGAGACGATCCACGAGTTGTACCGGTCCAGCAGCCCCCCGAAGACGAGCGCGATCGTGACGATCATCCCGAAGAGCGACGAGACGAACCCGAAGCGTGTTTTATCCGCAGTGTAGTCCTGTGTCCTTCGCAGAAGATCGGCATCGAGAGCTCCGGCGAATTCCGGCGGCACGACAGCCCCCTTCTGCTGCACATGCCTTAGATTGAGATACTGAAGAGCGTACTCGAAGGCCTCTTTGAGGAGGTAGAGGCAAAGAATGATGAGTAACGAAGTGCTCAGCGTCGCTCCTCCTGAAGTGCCGGCAGGCTGCTGCGCTTCCCGCAGGTTAGATAAAGCCTAGCAGGTGTGCCGTTTTTTGGCAAGCACGCACCCGGGTATTCCGCATAGGGATACACTGCCGCTCGAGCGAAAAAGACCCGCCCCCTTTCGGAGGCGGGTCTGGAGGAACTGCGGTGAAGGGGCTGTTACCGCGAGGTCACGCCCTCTCCACGAACGGCGATCGTAAGCGCCGGCGTATCGGGGTCATTGGAATAAACGGTGACCGTGGCCGTCTTCCTGCCCGTCGTGGCAGGTTTGAACCTCACCTTGAGGTCGTAATCGGAACCCGGCTGCACCGTAAAGGTGGAGCTGCTCCCCAGGCTGAAAAGGGAGGCGTTCGTGCCGGAGATCGCGACCCTGGTCACTGTAAGCGGGGCGGTCCCGGTGTTCTTCACCTCTATCTTCTTCTCTTTCGTGGTGTTCAGCGCCACCGTGCCGTAATCAACCGCAGTCGACTTGACCGCAATGTTCTGGCCGCTCTGCGTGCTCGCCGTATCGAACGAAGCGGTCACGGTCGCGTTGGCGCTCACGGTAAAGATGCAGTCGCCCGTTCCCGAGCACCCTCCGCCGCTCCAGCCTTTGAAGGTCGAGCCCGCCGCAGCAGCAGCCTTGAGGGTAACGATGGTCCCCTGGGCATACGCCTGTCCGCAGTCCGTGCCGCAGGAGATGCCGGAGGGACTGCTCGTCACCGTACCGCTTCCCGTCCCGTTCTTCGAGACGGAGACGGTGTAATTGGTTGTGGTCGGCGGAGGCGTGGTCGTGCTGCCGCTTCTGGTGAAGCTATGGCACTTCGAGCAGTCATACTTCTTGTCGGTAACATGCTTCTTGTGCAGCGAGGTGAAGCTCGTCCTCGCAGGGTCCTTGTACGAGTGGCACTGCGAGCAGACCGATGAAGCAGCGCCCTTCAGCACATACCCCATCTGCTTCAGGTTCATCTGGGTAGCAGTAGAGCCGTGGCAGTTGCTGCAGGTCAGGGCCTGCTCCTTGGGCATCACCTCATGGGTAATAAGCTGGAAGGTGTCATCCTCTACCCATGTGTAGGGCTCGGCACTGCTGTGTCCCATATTCACCAGTCCCTGCTTCACTGCTGCGTCCGCATTGCCGGTCGAGAAGTACACTTTTGTATCCAGCGCGATCAGCTTTGCGATGCCCGGTGCATAGGGCCTGATGGAATATTTGTATTTAAACGGGTAGAGCTTGCTGGCGGCGTCATTGATGCCGCCCATGGGCCTCGCGGTCGGGTACCTTCCCGTAGCAGGGTCGATCGAGGCGACTTCGTTGAGGCTGTAGCCCCAGCTCGTCCCGTTCCAGAACCGATACTCGGGTTTGATAGTGTTGGCGCGGTGGATCGTAGGCTCCCACCGATTGAGCGCAGTGCTCCACTCGGGCGTCTTCCAGTCCCTGACCGTCTCTGTCGACTCATTCGTCGCTGTATCGGCCGCATCCCGCGCATACGTCCTGATATGGCAGGTCTGGCAGGCCACCTTTTTCACATGCTTGTTCACGTCAGCCGTCACATGCCCCGTCGAAGAGAGCTTCGTCGGATGGCAGGTCGCGGTGGAGCAGCTCATCTTCACATCGAGGTCGGTCTCCCTGAGATCGGCGCCCCTGCCCGCTATCTTGTGCTGCTGGGTAGTGTGGCAGGCCTGGCAGGTAAGATTCGCCCCGGTCGTCGCCATATGGACATCGAAGTTCCTGTCAGTGGTATTCGTGTGAGCCAGCGCGATATCGCCGCGCTTGTTGTTGTCCCCGCCGCCCGCCCTCGCATGGCACTGCAGACAGGTACCGCGGTTGGGCTTGTGCACGGTCTGGACCGCCTGGTCCATGGTAATGGTCATTTTGGCGGTATCCGGGACATATTTGCCGCTCGCCGCATCCTTGATTCTCTTGTACTCCTTCTGGTGGCAGATGAGACAATCGATATTCTCGAGCTGCGCCTGGGAAACCGTGGCCGAGGGCAATGCGCCGAGGCCGACATGGCAGCTGCCGCAGCCGCCGAAATTGCCCAGGATGTTCACACAGTAGCTGTTCAGCGCCGTGTGGAGCTTTCCCTGGATCGGTGCGCCGTTGACCATATACGGCGCGGCCCCCTGCCACTGGTAGTGGGCGGACGCATGCACCTCGTTCGCCTCTGCCTGGTGGCAGGCCAGGCACATGGCAGATCCCGTATAAGACAGCGAGGAGTGCGGTGCCGCCCCGCCGCCACCCGTCGAGGCAGGCTTGCTTGCCGGATCGCCCGGGAAGGTCCGGGCATTGATCTCGACGATGGTGGTGAAGCCGTCGCCGTCGGAGTCGAGCGGCTCGATGGTGCTGTAGACATGGCCGCTGTTTTTGAACGCCGTGCCATACGGGTTGAGCGCCGGCGCTGCCGTGTGGCAGACCGAACAGGTGTTCAAAACCGTATTCGATATTCCATAGGTGGTGTTAAAGGTCGTCATATACGACGACTTGGCATGCGCGATGCCGGCCCCTGCAATAACGAACATGAAAATCAAAAGCCACGTAAGTCTTTTCATACGTTCCTCCGCAATAAGAATTCTGTGTGCTCCCTGTTGAGCAGTCGTTCGATACGAAGCACCTGCTTCCTCCCGGCCATGCCGGAACAGCCTGCCCGGCACAGCGCTCGTTACCCTTTTCTCCCCCCTTTTTCAGATAGTCGTTCCCGACATGATATCCAGGAGCTCATGCCCCCTCTGCGATGCACTGAATTTCAGGTCGTGTTTGCAAAGTGGTTCTACTGCGATGGGCTGCAGGCTTCCCGAGCTGCGTTGTCGTGGTAAAAGAGTCCTCACCGCAGCTCTGCTACGCCTCCCCATCCCGGAAGTCCGGGACTTCCGGGGAGCCCGTATTCCGGGTGATCGGAATCACCAAAAGCGCTCCTTCAAAAAGGCAAGTACGATGCCAGAAATCAAAGTTTATAAAATCAGCAACTTATAAACTATCGTGCAGGAGAATCCGGCAATTCGTTCATTTTCCCCTGTATGAGAAACCATACAAAAAGAACTTGCTAACAGGAAAAACGGGGAGCAGGGCCTCTTTCCCCTCCTCGGGAAGATACTATTAAGAGAATTTAATCCGGAAGCGGCTCTTGCACACCTGCCACGCAGGGGCTGGCGACCACCCCCATTGGCAAGCATGTCCGATGCGGGGGCTCGGCCCCCGATGCTGCATAACCGAAGAGCATCGCGGTTAATAAAAAGAGCGCGAGCGTCCCTGCAATGATCCCTAACTTTTTCATGGCTTACCATTCCTCCCTATTATCGCCCCCCCGCCGAAGCAAAGTTGATGCCACCATAAGCCCCTCAGAAAACAATGGAATAGTATCGACAGTGCCTGCCGCGACATACATTCTCCTCCTTGCGCCTGGAGGGAAATGCCTACAGCTTCGGCTTGTCAACGGGCGCGGGATGACCGTCCTCGGTTGACATCGACCGTTCTTGCAGGCCGCCTGTCCCTGGAGGAGTTGCCGTAACCGGCTAAACTTTCCTGGAAATCTTCCGAAAAGAGATAAACCGGGTCATATTATTTCCTGATGCGCGGGGACGGTAGTGTCTGCACCGTTCTGTTCCTGGGCTGGCCTTTTGACGCACCATGAGGTGAAAGACGGCCGCAGGACGCATCATTAGTGAGGATGGAAATCCGCATGGAGCTGCAGAAAAGCAAGAGTGAGCTTATCCTCGATGAGCTGAAACGGCGCAAGACAAGAGAAAAGGTCATCGAGGTAGAAGAGGAAACCCTCAAGGCGGTGATTTTCTCTCTCCTGAGCGAGTTATACGCCTTCAAGGGCCCCGAAGTAAAAGAGATACTGCCGCTCGTGCCGGTATATTATGTCCCCGGCTCGCCCGACTTCATCCCCGGCGTGATCAATGTCAGGGGAGACATCGAATCGGTGATCAACATGAACAGGCTCCTCGGGCTCCCGGACTCGGATCCCTCGGTGAGCAACCGCATCGTGATCGCCGACAGCGGCGCCGTACGATCCGGCATCATCGTGGACTCTGTCGAGGACGTGATCGACATTCCCGCGAGCTCCATCAAGCCTCCGATAGCGACATTACCTGCGGCGATCAAGGACTATATCGTCGGAGAGCTGATGTACCGGGGAAGAAACGTGACGGTCCTCGATGTCGGAAGACTGTTCGGCAGGCTCGGCTCCCCCGCTCCCGCGGGGAGAGGCGCATGAGCCGTCCGAACCGGGGGACGCGCGCGGCAAGGAGCGCACGAGGCACAGATGGATAAATTGGAGCTGTTGCTCTTTACGCTGGGCGGGGTCGCCATCGGAGTGGATACCGAGCAGGTCGCCGGAATCATTACCCTCGAGCAGGCTGAAGAGAGGGGTATGGAGCCGGCGCCGCTCCATCGGATGATGCCGTTCGGCGGAAGGCCTGTTACCTACCGCGAGCCGAGAGCGCTCCTGACCAAGGGCGACCCGCCGCGCGCCGTAGTGATCGAGGCGCCCGAGGACATCCTCGCGACAGGAATCGACGCCGTCCATCCCCTCCCGGAGACGCTCGCGGCGTGCAGCGCCGCCACGGGGATTTGGGGAGCTACCGTGAGAAAGGACGGGATCGTGCTTCTCGTGGATCTCGACAAGCTGGATAAAGCCCTTACGCGCCGTGGAGGGTCCGGGCAGAACATTCCCACCATACGTCAGGAGGCGGTACTATGAAGGCACCTTTAAGGAATTGGTTGAAACTCGACACATCGCTGAGGCGGTTATGGCTGTTCTTCATGATCCTGCCGCTGTCCATCGTATACCTCCTTCTGGGAGCGCTCTCCATCTCGGGAATCTACCTCGATAGCGAAAAGCGCGTGCAGAATTACCGCCACATGCTCCTCGCCGAGCGGAAAGAGCGGGTCAGGAGCATCACCACTCTCGTCGCGCGGTCTATAGAGCGCCTGCCGCACCAGCAGGCCATCGAGACCGTGAGCAAGCTGAAGCAGGGCGCAAACGACTCGTTCTGGATATACGACGGCGCCAACACCATCGTGTATCACACGGATCACCGCCTGATGCGAATGAATATCAGAGACCTGAGCGATGCCGCCGGCATCGATTACCTCCGGGAGATCCCGAAGATCACCGGAAGCAACGGTGAAGGATTTCTCGTCTCCGCCGCCAGAGAGGCGGACGGCAGCACGCACCCCAAAGTCGTCTATGCGAAGGCACTCGGGAAGTGGAAGTGGGTGGCGGTCGCCGATGCGGGGGTAGGCGATATTGAACAGGCAGTCGCCAAAGAACGCGCACAGATATATAAGGACATAGCATCCCTCATCGCCAGAACCGTTGTCATCTCCTTGATAGCCGTCGCGATCATCTTCCGGGTCATGAGGCGTTATGCGGACCGCTTCCTGACCGAGCCGGTGAACACCTTCGTCACGACGCTCAGAAGCGCGCAGAACGACCTTACGGTCAGGATCCCGGTAAAAGAGAAGAACGAGTTCGGCGAGATCGCCAACCTGTTCAACTCGTATATGGAGAACCTGCTCTCCGCCATGAAAAAGGTCTCGAACTCCGCCCTCGACATCAATTCACACGCAAACGAGATCTCCGGGGCGGTGCAGCAGCAGGCCGCCGTACTGACCCAGCAGTCCGCCGCGGTAACCGAGATCACCTCCACGATGGAAGAGCTCTCGGCCTCCTCGTCGCAGATCGCCGAGCACTCGAAGTCCGTGGTCGAGATTGCCAACAAGACCTGCGACGATCTCAAGACCGGCGCAAAGTCCGTTGAAGCGGTCATCACGAAGATGACCGAAATCAGCGACGATAATGAAAAGAGCATCCAGGAGATCCACGATCTCGGAAAGAAGTCGAAGGAAATCACCAAGATCATGGAGATCATCAATACCATTGCGGACCAGACAAAGCTCATCGCCTTCAATGCCGCGCTGGAGGCCTCCAGCGCAGGAGAGGCAGGCAAACGGTTCGCCGTCGTCGCCGTGGAGATACGGAGGCTCGCCGACAGCGTTATGGAGTCCACAGGGGAGATCGAGTCCAAGATCAGCGAGATACAGGAGGCGATCAACCGGCTCATCATCACTTCGGAAAAAGGCACCAAGGGGATCAGGGGCGGCATCGAGTATTCAAGCCACACGACGGAGCTCCTTTTAGAAATTGTCGAGGCCGCCAACCAGACGACCGATGCAGCGAAACAGATATCCCTCTCGACCCAGCAGCAGAAGACCGCCAGCAGCCAGGTCCTCGGCGCCCTCCGGGAAATCGTGACAGGGTCAAACCAGAGTACCGACTCCGTCAACCAGATCAGCTTCATTACAAAAGAGATGGCGGTCCTGTCCAATAACCTGAAGGAAGCGGTCGAGAAGTTCAAGCTTCAGCAACACCGGGAACCCGGTAATCACGGAAGGGAGTGAAAGAAATTCGCATGGAACCTATTCGGGTACTCATAGCCGACGACAGCGCCCTTGCCAGAGAGCTGATCATCTCGATCCTCTCCATGGATAAGCAGCTCCGGGTCGTCGGAGAGGCGCGGGACGGCAAGGAGGCTGTCGAGAAGACGCGCGACCTGAAGCCTGATATCATAACCATGGACATCGAGATGCCGGTCATGACCGGGATCGAGGCCATCGAGCATATCATGGCGGAGAACGCAGTCCCCATCCTCGTCGTAACGTCCCGCAGCGACGCCCATACGGCGTACACCGCGGTCTCGAAAGGAGCGCTGGACCTCGTCCCCAAGCCTGAGGTAAGCCTCGATTGCGCCCACGAGTTCACCCGCAAGGTGAAGCTCGTCTCACAGATCAAGGTGATCACCCATATGAGGAGGCATATCCTCCGGGAGCATGCCGTCGCGCCGGTCAGTCCGCAGGCGGTGCCTGCGCACTCCAACAAGATTATCGCCATCGCGTCCTCGACAGGAGGCCCGCACGCGCTTTCGGGCATCCTGTCCCGTCTTCCGGAGACGTTTCCCTGTCCCGTCGTCATAGCACAGCATATCCCCGACGGGTTCGTCAAAGGCCTTGCAGACTGGCTCGGCAAGAGCCTGAAGCTGCGCCTGAAGGTGGCGGAGCAGGGGGAGCCGCTGTCCCCCGGGCGCATCTATCTCGCTCCTTCGGAGAGCCACATGGAGGTTGCCGGCGGCAGGATATCCTTTGTCGAGCGCCGTCCGGACGACATCTACCATCCTTCATGTGACATTCTTCTGTCCTCCGTGGCGCGTGAGTACGGCGGCAGAGGCATCGGCATCATATTGACCGGCATGGGAAGCGACGGGGCGATGGGGATGAAGAAGATAAAAGAGGCCGGGGGAGTAACCATCGCCCAGGATGAAGAGACCTCGGTGGTGTTCGGCATGAACAAGGTCGCTATCGACAGCGGCGGCGCCGACAGGGTGCTCGCCCTCGAGCGCATAGGGCCCGAGCTGATCAGGCTCGCCAGCGCCTGAGGCGATGCCGGGGATCATCGCCGGGCAGGAGCCCCGGCTGTATAACGGAGAGCGAGGGACTGGCTGCACATGGATTTTTCGGACTTTAAAAGCGTCATAAAGAACCGCTGCGGGCTCACGTTTGACGGCGCGAGGGCGGCTACGCTGGAGAGCGCGGTCCTGGCGAGGATGTCGGCACGGGGCTTGACCTCTCCCGCGGACTATCTCGATTGCCTCTCGTTCGACGAGGACGAGTTCAGCAGTCTCGTCGAGCGGGTCACCGTAAACGAGACCTATTTCTACAGGGAGCCGGAACATCTCCGGCTGCTCACCACGCGGCTTGTCCCCGGCCTGCTCGCATCAAGGACGCCGGGGGAGAGGATCAGGATACTGAGCGCCGGATGCTCAACCGGTGAGGAGCCGTACTCGATCGTTATAGAGCTCATGGAAGCATACGGCGGAAGCACGAAAAAGCTCTTCTCCGTGACCGGGGCCGATATCGACAGCGGCACCATAAGAACGGCGAAGCTCGCGTGCTACAACAGCCACTCGTTCAGGCAGTTTCCCGAGGGCCTCAAACGCAAATATTTCGACCCGGCGGGTCCGGGCCTCTTCAGACTGAAGAGCGCGGTGTGCGGTCAGGTCGAGTTCCTGCTGCTGAACCTCCTGAGCCCGGCATATCCGGATTCGCTGAAAAATCTCGATGTGATCTTCTACCGCAACGTCTCCATATACTTCGAACCGAAGGTCCAGAAGGAGATCTTTTCGAAGCTGGCTGATCTGCTGAATGACAACGGGTACCTCATCGTCAGCTCGACAGAGACCTTGTCCCACAATATAGGGGTCATGTCCCTGATCGAGATTGACAGCCTCTTTCTCTACCAGAAGCGGGTTTATGTGGATATCGGCGATCGGCGGAAGGGACCGGACCGCAGGCCGGGATCAGGCGCCGAAGCGACCGCGAGCCTCTCCGCCGCGCCGGCGATGCGCTCTCAAACGGGATACCGGCCCGGACCGCCTGCCGCAAGACCTTCTGAAGCAGCGCTGGCTCCCGAGAGGAGGGACCCCCGGCTCCTCTTTGATGAGGCCCTGGCGCTCGCCAGGGCGAAAAGCTACCGCGACGCCGTGAACTGCATCGATACCCTCATTGCGCAGGAGCCGTCGTTCATCAAGGCGTACGCGTTGAAGGCGAGCGTGCTGATCAACCTCAAAGAGCTCGACACGGCCGAGGAGATATGCCTGACCTGCATCGCGCTGGACCAGTGGTGCCTCGAAGCATTCCTCCTCCTGGGAATGATCGCCAAGATTCGCGGCAGCGAGGAAGAGGCCCTGAAACGGTTCAAAGAGGCACTGTACATCCAGTCCTCGTGCTGGCTCGCCCATTTTTATATCGCCGACATCTATCGCCAGCAGGGGGAAACAGAGCGGGCATATCGCGAATACGAGATCGTTGTCAGGCTGCTGGGCAAGGGCGCTATCGAAGACCACGGCCTCACGTTCTTTCCACTCTCGTTTCCGGTAGGGCAGATTATGCACTCCTGCAAACACAACCTTGCGGAACTGCGGAAAAGGCTGAGATGAGGGGGCGCGTCCATGGCATTTGACATGAAGAGGTTCATCGCCCGCTTCGTCGATGAGGCCCGCGAGCATATCGGCAGGCTTAACGACGGGCTGATAGCGCTCGAAAGGAGCCCGGACGATGCGGAGGTGCTCAACGCGATATTCCGTTCCGCGCACACGATAAAGGGCTCATCCAGGATGCTGAAGCTTGCAGCCATTACCGACACGGCCCACAAGCTCGAGGATGCGCTCGGCGCGCTGAGGGACAAGAGGATCGCCCACTCCAGAGAGCTCGCCGACCTGCTCTTCATGGGAGTAGACGCCATTGCGGACATGGTGGAAAAGATATCCGCCGGACAGGAGATCGCTGCCGAGAGCAGCGGCCTCTGCGAGGCGCTCGCAAGGGTGGCCGAGGGCGGCAGCGCAGCAGCCGGAGAAGGGCAGCCATCCCCTCCCGCTCCCGGAGCAGCGCCGGGAGCCGAGGCAGAGGAGACCCGTGGCGCGGCCGCCGTCATGCCGGGCAGTGCCGGGCAACCGCCTGCTCCGGGAGAAGCGCGCGCCAGGACCTCCGAAACGGTCCGCATCAACGCCGAAAAGCTGGACGACCTCATAAAGCTCATGGGCGAGATGGTCTCGAACCAGAACAGGCTGAAGCAGCGCATGCAGGACATCAGGGAGGCCGAGCGGAGCGCCAAGTCGCACCTGGAGCTCATCAGGAAGCTGAGATACCTGGACAGCAGTGCCGTCCCCGATACGGTCGCGGATTCAGCGCAGGCCCTCCACATGCAGATACGGCAGCTCGCCGTCACGATGAGGGACGACAACAACGTCCAGAATCTCCTTATCGGAGAGCTCCAGGAAAGAGCACTGATCATGCGCATGGTCCCCCTTTCGATGGTGTTCGACTCGTTCCAGCGCATGGTCCGCGATATCGCGCGCTCGCTGGCAAAGGAAGCGGACCTGGTGATAGAGGGGGGAGACATCGAGCTCGACAAGAAGATGATGGAGAAGATCGGGGACCCTCTCGTGCATATGCTCCGCAATGCCGTTGACCACGGGATAGAGAGGCCGGAGGACCGGGTCAGGACGGGAAAGCCGGCGCGTGGTGTTGTAAAGGTCTCGGCCTGCTACGATGCAGGCAGCGTGATCATCGAGATCGGCGACGACGGAAGCGGCATTCCCCTCGACAAGATAAAGGAAAAAGCGCTCAAGAAGAAGCTGTTCACCGATGAGGAGCTGAACGCCATGGATGAGGCGTCGCTTATAGACCTGGTTTTTCAGCCGGGGTTCAGCACGAGCTCGATCGTCACCGATGTCTCGGGTCGCGGGGTCGGCATGGATGTGGTCAAGAGGAATATCGTCGAGGACCTCAAGGGCTCCATAGCCGTCAGGACATCGGCCGGCGCCGGTACGACCTTCTCGATCAGGCTCCCGCTCAGTCTTGCGATCATGCCCATACTCCTGGTGACGGCAGCGGGAACGACCGTCGCCGTGGCGACCCACTATGTCAGGGAAATCATCCGCATCCCGCGGGAGGAGTTCATGAGCATAGTGGACAGGACCGCCGTCAGACTTCGCAACGAGTTCATCCCCGTAGCAGACCTGGCCTCGCTGCTCAGGCTTCCAACGCAGGCAGACGCCCCGCCTCCTGCTGCGGGAAAGGAGCCGCTCATTATCGTCATCCAGGCCGGCTCCGAGCACCTGGGGCTCCTCGTCGACGCGCTCATCGACGAGGAGGACATGGTGATCAAATCGCTGCCCTCCCACATGAGAACCACCAAGCTGGTCTCCGGCGTCACCATCTCGGGAAGGAACGACATCATCAATATCCTGCATATACCCGCGATCTTCGCCGCCGCAAAAGAGGCGCGGGGGCCGAAGAGCGGCGCGGTGCAGGACAGCGCCGGGCAGCGCGAGGTTACCATCCTGGTGGTCGACGACTCGGTCAATACGCGCGAGATCGAACGGAGCATCCTCGAGTCTTACGGGTACCGGGTCACCCTGGCCGAGGACGGGCTGGACGCCCTCGAGAAGGCAAAGGGACACCCCTTCGATGCGGTCATCACCGATGTCGAGATGCCGCGGCTCGACGGTTTTTCGCTGACGGAGCTCCTGAGAAAGGAAGAGGCGTACCGGCACACCCCTATTGTCATCGTTACGTCGCTGGAAAAGGAGGAGGACAAGAAGAGAGGGGTGCGGGTGGGGGCTGATGCCTACATCGTCAAGGGCTCTTTCGACCAGACGAACCTGCTCGAAACCGTTCAAAATCTGCTCGGATAAAGGAGGAATGAGATGCGGCCCGATGCAATAAGAATTCTTATGGCGGATGACGATCCCTTCGTAAGGGATATGGTAGGGTTTATTCTCGAGTCGAGCGACTACACGGTCGAGACGGCGGAGAACGGCCGTGAGGCGCTGGAAAAGTACAAGGCAGGGTCCGGCTTCCATGTCATCATATCGGACATGAACATGCCGGAGATGGACGGTCGTGCGCTGATACGGGAGGTCAGGAGTATCGATCCGGACATCCCTATTATCCTCCTGACCGGCACCGATGATGCCGCCTCTGCAAAGAGCGGCGCGGATGAGTGCATCGTCAAGGATGAAAACATCCAGGATGCCATCACCGCTTCGGTCGATGCGGTCCTCAGGAGAAAGGGGCTGGTGAGCTGACCCATGGCGGAGCCGAGGCGCGACATAAAAGAAAAAATGAAGCTCCTCCGGGAAAGCTACCTCAGGCAGCTGCCCGAGAGAATCGAAGAGATGGACGCCTGCTGCGGGGGACTGAAGAAAGACCCCGGAGACAGGGAAATAGCGAAAAACCTGCACCGCCTGGCGCATAGTATCAAAGGGTCGAGCGCCTCGTTCGGCTTCGGGGAAGTAAGCGCCGCAGCCCTGTCCCTGGACAAGCTCCTGAAGCCGTTTGTCGAGACCGGGACACAGCTTGCCGAGGGGCTCCTCCCCGACATCCTCGGCATCATTGATCGGCTGAAGAGCGCAGTCGAGCTCATGAACCAGAGACATCTGGAAGAGGCCGCTGCCATCGTCTCGGACCAGATACGCCAGGAGATCGCCGAGCGGGCGGAGAGGCGACTGGTATTCATAGCAGAGGGCGACCCCTCGCTGCTCAAAGAGCTCTCGGAGCAGATACACCAGTTCGGCTACGATGTCGCGGTGTTCAGCCGGTTCGACGAGCTCAGCGATGCGATAGGGGAAAAGAGCCCTTCCGCCGTGGTGCTCGACTTCGAGCTGCCCGAGGGGGTCCGGTCGGAGCCTGCAACGGTCATCACTATACGGAACAGGCTGGGCAACGGGATTCCCGCCATATTCATTTCGGAACGAGACGACATTACTGCCAGGCTTCAGGCCGTAAAAGCGGGCTCCGACGCCTATTTCGTAAAACCGGTGAATATCACCGACCTGATGGACAAACTCGATTCGCTCACCACGAGCAGGGTGTCCGAGCCGTATAAAATCCTGATCGTCGATGACGAGCCTGAGCTCGCCGCCTATCACGCGCTTATCCTCCAGGAAGCGGGCATGGCCACCGAAATCGTCAACGAGCCCCTGCAGGTGTTCGAACGGCTCTTCGAGTTCGGGCCGGATCTGATCCTTATGGATATGTATATGCCTGAATGCGACGGGATGGAGCTCGCCAAGACCATCCGGCAGATGGGGGCGTACTTCAGTATCCCCATTGTATTCCTTTCGGGTGAAACCAATATCGATAAGCAGCTGTCAGCCATGCGGATGGGGGGAGACGAGTTCCTGACAAAACCGATAAAGCCGGACCATCTCATCTCCTCCGTTGCCATAAGGGCCGAGCGTATGAGGACCATACGATCATTCATGGAGAGGGACAGCCTGACCGGGCTGCTGAACCACACGAGGACAAAGCTCCAGCTCGATATCGCCGTAACCCGTGCGCGGAGGCTGGGCGCGCACATGGCGTTCGCCATGATCGACATAGACCGGTTCAAGACGGTCAACGATACGTACGGCCACCCGACGGGCGACAGGGTCATCACCGGTCTGTCGCGGCTCTTGCAGCAGCGGCTCCGGAAGACCGACATCATCGGACGGTACGGGGGCGAGGAGTTCGCCGTCGTGCTCAACGAGACCAACGCCCATTACGCAAAGAAGATGCTCGACGAGCTTCGCACCATCTTCTCACAGATCAAGTTCAGGCACCAGGACAAGGAGTTTTCCGTAACCTTCAGCGCCGGTGTGGCGGTCTACCCGGAATTCGAAGACGCCGAAACCATCGGCGACGCTGCCGACAAAGCGCTGTATGAAGCCAAGCGCAGCGGGAGGAACAGGGTTATCATAGCACCGGGGTGATCATCGCGGTTCCCCGTGCCGCCAGCCCTGCTCCGCACAAGGCAGCGGGACCTCACCCGGGAAACTGATTGCGCTCCCTGTACGCGAAGAGCGTGAAATCATAGGCCATCCTGTCGTGCCTCAGGGAAACATGGGGAGAGAGATTGCTAAGTGCAAAGGAGAGCATCTCTCCCGGCGAGGTGTAGTGCAGCTCGAAATCCCGGTGCGGGTTGTGCGAGGAGAGTGCATTGAAGGCGAGGCCGGTCCGGCAGTGCGGAAAGAGCTTCAGCAGCGTATTCCTGATCGTCTCGTCGAGCCCCTGGACCTCCAGGTTGAAAACGCCGCAGAGAATGATGTAGTCGAACTCCTCGGCGAGCTCCTCCTTCTCGATATCGAAGACCCTGAAATCCGCGTCCGGATACTTCTCCTCGGCGAGGGCGATCAGCTTCTCGTTGATATCGAAGCCCGCGTACTCCACCTGGAGCCCCTGCTCTTTGAGGAACTGATAGAAATCGCCCTTGCCGCAGCCGTAGTCGAGGACCCGCTTGCCGTTGATATCGCCGATATCGAGCATCGCCCGGTAGTGCATGACCTGTCCTGCGGACGACCACCGCACCGCCTCGGGCCGGTCGCCATGAAGCATGAGGTTTTTATCGAAAAATGATATGACGTACTCTTTCGAAAGCTCGTCCATGCCCGCACCGCCCTCCCTTCCGTAATTGCACGTGCCGCCCCGAGAGAGCGCCGTTCTGCAGCGGCGCTGCTACCCGGGCGCTGCCGGCTGCCCCTCTTCGCATTATAGTCCCTTCGGTGCGGCGAGATAAAGTCTCTCTGCCATGCTCCTCCCGGAGGAGGAGAAAACTTTATCGCTTTCGTATATACTATACCTGCTGCGCAAGCAGAGCAGTTGGTTGTAAGCCGTATCAATCCTCAACCGCAAGCCTGCCGGAGGTTTTGCTTCACAACAGGATGTTCAATCATGAGGAACAAAAAAGCAGTCGATAAGGCCACCATTGCCTGGTGGGCGGAGCTCAAGAACTACAAAAAAGACAACTGGTGCTGCACGCTCCTCAAGGAGAGCGCGATGGAGGAGCATTTCAAATTCGAGTTTGAGGACGTGGTGCGTATCAAATTCGATATCAACTTCTGCTGCCATTGCGGCTCCCCGGTGCGGGAGGGAGTCACCCGGGAAAAAGACGGAAAAGAGGACTGGTGCTGCAGGCTCCTGAGAAACATCAACCTGGAACGTATCGAATTCAGGAGAGCCGGGGCCGCACTCTCACCGGTGCAGTTCAACCATTGCTTCTACTGCGGCAAGGAGTTGAAAAAGCAGAACGACGAGGGTAAGGCGGAGAGGAAGGAAAAGGACGACAAGCGCGGCTGAACAAGACATGCGACGATGCCTATGCCCGCTGCTGTCCGAGCTGAAGAAGAACGATCGAGGCTATGACGATAAGGGCGCCCGCCGCCTGCACCCCCTCCATGAGCTCGCCGAGGAGGAAGTAAGCGATAATCCCGGCCATCACCGGCTCGAGTGTCGCGGTGATGCTCGCGTGCGTGGCGTGTATCCGCTTGATCCCCTCGTTATACAGCCCGAAGGGAAGGACCGTGCCGAAGATGCCGACAAACCCAACGGCTATCCATACCATGCCGTCGTGCCGGTGGATACCCGCAGCGATGGCCGAGAAGGCCGAGAAGGGCGGATAGGCGATGTTCCAGATGACGGCTGCGACGAGCAGCGCAGAGGTAACGACCGGCCAGGGCGCATAGGTACGCATACCGTACTCGCTCCTGAGAGAGTAAAGAGCGAAGGCGGCAGCCGAAGCCAGTCCTGACATGATCCCCGCCCTGTTCATGCCCACCAGATCGAAATTCCAGACCCCCGCCATGAGCGCGCAGCCCAGCACCGCACCGATGAGCGCACCGGCGGTGATCACGGTGATCTTCGCGCGCGTAAAAAGCACGGAGTACAAGGCGATCAGCACCGGCGCCTGATACTGCAGAAGAATCGCCGCTGCCACCTGTATCCTGCTGATCGCAAAAAGATAGGTGAACTGCGCTACGGCAAGGGCCGCGCCGAGGGCGAGAAAATAGATGCGGTCATGGCCTCCGCTGCCGAGCAGGGGCCGGAGGAGCGGACGTCTTCCGAGCAGCCCCCAGGCGACCAAGACGGAGGCGGCAATCGTGGTCCTGAGCTGTACGAGCTCAAAAGGGGATATCCCGTTCTGAAAGAGGAATTTCGCTGCCGAGCCCGATGCCGCCCAGAGCATCGCGGCGAGGACGACAGAGAGATACCCGAGCCGGGAGGAAAGAGGAGCGTGTTTCATAGGTTCAGTATCCTCTACTATACTCACCGGCGCCGGTGTTGTAAACCGATCGACCCGCCCCTCTCTTATGCCATTACCGGCGCCGGCATCCCCCGGGATATCGTCGACAATATCTTCGATCCCTTCTTCACCACCAGGACCTACCGCTTCGGCATGGGCCTGCCGCTGGTAAAGCAGATCGTGGTCGAGCACCTGGGAGAGGTGGAAGTGGAAAGCGCAGCAGGGAAAGGAACGACCTTCCGGCTCGTCTTCCCTGTACGGTGGATGGAAAAGAGCCGGTAGGTCATTGCAGCTACTGAGCGGGTCAGCGTCCGGAAGGATACTTAATGAAGAGGCTGAGGGCAAGCCCTGCCAGGGGCAGGACCATGATCGACTTCAGGGCGAAGGGGACGCCGAAATGGTCGGCGATGATGCCGAGGATGGTCACCCCGACGCCGCCGGTGCCGATGGCGAAGCCGACCATAAGGCCCGAGGCGACGCCGAGATTGCCGGGGAGAAGCCGCTGGGCCATAACCACGGTGACCGAGAAGGTCGAGATGAGCACCATGCCGAAGAGCCCGAGCGCGAGCACCAGGAGGCTTCCCTTTACCATGAAAATGAAGGGGAACATGAGAGTGCTCAGGATCATCGAGAGGACGAGATACCGCTTGTGGCCCCACCGGTCGGCGAGCGGAGAGCCGATGATCGTGCCGGCCACGCCGCCCAGGAGAAATACCGAGACGAGCTGTCCTGCATACAGAGGGTCGCCCTTGAGGTAATCGATGTAATAGAAAGGGATATACGTCATGATGCCGGCGTGGGCCCAGGACCGGATGATCACGGTCCCTATGAGGACCACCAACGAGACCGGGATCCTCCTGCGCGATGTCCTTACTGCCGCGGCAGCGTGCTCCCGCACCGCTTCCGGCACCGCTATGGAGCTCCGGAGCACGGCGAGGGCTGCCAGGAAGAGCAGCGAAAAGATCATCATCAGGGGCAGCCACGAAAAGCCGAGGCGGGTCACGATGGAGAGCGCGATCATCGGCGCTATGGCGAAGCCGAAATAGCCTCCCACCGAAAAAACAGCCATGCCCGTAGCAGCCCTCGTTCCGGTGAAGTAGGAGGCGGTCTTGAATCCTTCCGGATGGTAGGCGGCAACGCCGAGTCCGCTGAGGATGACGAGGAGCATGATAAGCGCCACGTTCGTCGGCAGCGCTACCAGCGAGAAGCCGCCTCCCGCAACGAGAACGCCGAGAGGGAGCAGAAAGGGTCTTCCCTTGCGGTCGGACAGGAGGCCGAAGAGGGGTTGAATGACCGACGAGGTGACATTCGAGGCGAGCAGAAGCAGCCCTGCCGTCGAGTACGAGAGCGCGAGCCGCTCCTTCAGGAAGGGCAGGATCGCAGGGAGCGCGCCCTGGTATATATCGGTGACGAAGTGCCCCAGGGAAAGGACGAGGAGCGCTTTCAGGTTGAATTCTCTGGCCTCCGGCGTGTTCACGGTCGCGTAGCACCCTGGCATTCATTCGAACGTATGCGCTGCGACTAGTCACCGCGCAATCAGATATACTACGCCCCCGGAGGCGCTTTTTGCAAAACGTTTCTCCTCATCGCCTATTTAAGGTAATATGAAAGGCAGGAGGGACTATGCTCAGGCGCCAGATCGCCGTCGGTGATATCCACGGCTGCTTCGATCTGCTCAAAGCTCTTGTCGACCATGTCATCGCCTTCGATCCCGGCGGGGATATGCTGGTCTTTCTCGGCGATTACATCGACCGCGGCCGGATGAGCAGGGAGGTGGTCGCCTACGTATCGGCCCTGCGCGAGAACTATCCGGACCGCGTCGTCCTGCTCAAGGGCAACCACGAAGAGCTCGCCTTGCATGCGCTCGCGGAGACCGGACAGGACAGAGAGAGGGCCCTCTGGCGGCTGAATGCAGGCGACGACACGATCTCCAGCTACGGTACGATCGACGAGGCGCGGGACGTTCTCCTCCCTTTTATCGAGTCGCTGGAGCTCTCCTACGAGACCGATACGCACCTCTTCGTCCACGGCGGCATCCCCTCGGGCAAAGAGCTGCATACCGCCTCTCTCGAAGATCTCCTCTGGGACAGGAGCCTTTCGTACCAGGGTGAAAAGATACTCGTGGTGGGCCATACGCCGAAGAGCAGGGTGGCGAGATTCAATAACGGCAAGATTATCTGCATCGATACGGGCGCCTACATGACCGGCATTCTCTCTGCCTACGATGTCATAAACGATACCGTCTACACCGCGAAGAGCGGAAAATAGTCAGCGGGGATGCCACCGCTCCCGGTGTGCGGCATGGGTCTTGAGGTAGGCTCCGGGCTTGAAGAAGGTGTCGTAAAACTCCAGGTCGAGATGGTGCGCCTGCAGATACGTTATGAGGAAGATCGAAGGCACCGTCCCCGGAAACTTTCCGAACGTATCGAAGATGTACCGGGCCTGGAGCGCCACGCACTCCCTGAACTCCTCGCTATGCACCGGGGCGGCGGAGCGCACCTTGCGGGAATCTTTCCAGGGACCGGGGGTCTCGGGGTGGAAGGGGCCGCCGGGACCGAACTTCCGCTCCGCCACCGCCTCGACCGCCGCGCGCATGTCCGCGTAATGGGGAGGACAGTATCCTTCCATGACGCCCTCCAGGCCCGTGGGATTCGGATAGGGCCAGCGCTCGTCCTTATCGTACCTGAAGCCGAGGCCGGGCACATCGGGATTGCCGCTGGCCCCGAGCACGCTGAAGGCGTCGACACCGTTGAACATCCACCCGCCGAGCCCCATCGCCTGCAGCATGAGCGCGCCGGCATAGCAGCTTATCGCCAGCTCCGTCGTCAGTTCTGCCATCGACCACTGTTCGACGAAGGTGAGCGGCCAGGTGTTGTTCACCTCCACGATAGTGTTGAATCGCTCGATGCCGGGGATCGGGCGCCGGTTGATATCGTCCATCACCACAAGGCCGTTCTGGAGCATGTAGCAGAGATTGAGGAGCACATGCTGCGCGAGGTCGCCGACAGGGATGACGAGGAGCGTTCCGGGCTGGTTCACTACCCAGGTGTTGTGCGGCTCGATGTACGGCACTTCAGGCGGAACTTTTAACCTGCCGTCCTGGATTTTCCTGACCCGGCTCTTGAGGGCGCCCACTGCCGCCCCGAGATCGAGAGTGCCGTCCGCCTCACGTTCGGCAAAGGCCGGGGCATCGCGGGCATCCAGAAGATACACGCCCTCGTCATCGGTGAAAAAAGTCATGCTCGTATGGAAGCCTGCTGCCGAGGGAAAGGTACGTCCGCCCGCAGCGCCGGCATAGTTGGAGAGATGCGGCGCATAGCGTGCAGCGCGGAAGATGAGGTGATGCCACGACGTATTGCAGCCGCACGCAGCTACGACGAGCAGTTTTTCGAGCTCGGAAAGGGGGAGCGGAGCATGCCCGGAGCGGTACGCAAAGACGCCGTCCGGGATCTCGGCGCCCATGAAAAACCTTCGCGAGCGGCGGCCCAGCAGGGCATCGATCAGTCCGAAAGAGAGCATATCCTGAAATCCGGGAGGCACTTCGGGGTATTCCATGGTAGTCTCCCGACAGGCGGAATCCGTTACAGGTTTATTACAAGAATGACCAACGCTGCTGCGCTGAACGATCTTCGAGCAGTTAGCTACATTATTCCACATATCTGCTGCCCTGTCCATCGGTGAAACCCATTGTCCGAACCTTCGGATCCCTCTTTATAGAGAAAGCTCGAATCATGTTATAGTAAAGGATATGAGATTTGATGAATTGAATATTCCAGAACCGATCCTCGAAGGGATAAGGGCCGCAGGATTTGTCGAGTGTACCCCTGTTCAGGCGCTGACCCTTCCCGAAATGTTGCGCGGCAGGGACATCGCTGCCCAGGCGCAGACCGGCACCGGCAAGACCGCGGCGTTCCTTATCGCCATATTCTCGCGCATGCTCTCCCTGCCGTCACCCGGCACCGGGCCCTCGCCCCGGGCGCTCATCGTCGCGCCGACGCGCGAGCTCGTCGCCCAGATCGATGCAGAGGCGAAGCTCCTGGGAGGCTCGGCGGGATTCAGGATTCTCCCGGTCTTCGGCGGCATCGATTACCGTGAGCAGCGCGAACAGCTCGCCAAGGGAGTCGATGTGCTCATCGGCACGCCGGGCCGCCTCATCGATTACCTGAAGCAGAAGGTCTACAGTCTGAAGAAAACGCAGTTCCTCGTCATCGACGAGGCCGACCGGATGTTCGACATGGGTTTCATCGCCGATCTCCGCTTTATCCTCAGGCGCATGTCTCCCTATGATCAGCGGCAATCGATGCTCTTCTCCGCCACCCTGACCACCAGGGTCATGGAGCTCTGCTACGAGCATATGAACAACCCCGAACGCTTCACGGTCACGCCGGACAAGATAACGGTGGAGCAGATCGAGCAGCAGATTTACCATGTGGGCAAGTCCGAGAAGTTCGGCCTGCTCCTCGGCCTGCTCAGGCGGGAGCCCGACGGCCGGTATATCATCTTCTGCAACATGAAGGTCACGGCAGAGAGGATAAAGGATCTCCTGAACGCCAACGGCTTCCCTGCCGCGGCCATCACGGGCGATATCGACCAGAAGAAGAGGTTCAAGGTACTCTCGCACTTCAAGGAGGGCGAGATTCCGATCCTGATCGCCACCGATGTCGCCAGCCGGGGGCTCCATGTAGAAGGGGTTACCCACGTAATCAACTACGACCTGCCGCAGGACGCGGATGATTATGTACACCGTATCGGCAGGACCGGCCGGGCCGGGGCCGAGGGCAAGGCGATCAGCCTCGCCTGCGAGGACTGCGTGCTGTCGCTTCCCGACATCGAGGACTACATCAAGCAGAAGATTCCCGTCGCTCCGTTCGATGACGAGCTCGTCATCACCGACTACAAACGGCCCGCGCGAAAACGGGACCTGGGTTCTCCGAGGGGGACTGGAGGGCCGAAACGGAACCAGGGAAGGAGAGAGCAAAGAAAACCCGACAGAGGGCGGCCGCCTGTTACCGCAGCAGCAGAAAAGCCTGCCGGGGGCTCTTCCGAAAAGAAAAAGCGCCCGCGCCGGAGGAAAAGGAAGGGGGGCAGCCCCGAACAGGGTTCCCCTCTGACGAACACCCCCGGAGCATAACTGCTCACCGGGGCCGTGGAGTGAACGGCCGTATGAAGTATGCGACCATGAGCAGGGTCGAGCTCGAAGCGGCGCTGAAACGGCTGCGCCACGACCCCGAAGATCTCGAGGAGACGATCAGCTTCAATTTGATGTTCACGGCAGACCATATCGGCGGCAGCCAGGTGAGAAAGGACCAGGAGAGCCTCATGAAGCTCAAGGAAGAGATCGAGCGGATCGAAGCGCTCCTGGCGAGAGCGGAGCAGTAACGCGCCATCCGGTCAGCCTCTTTTTGCGGCCCGCCACCTCTTCTTGATCGTCAGCACAATATGTGATAGTGTTATGCGAGGAGGGCAGCTCCTCCCTCCTCCTGTTGCGGAACCAGGCGCGTATCACGGCGTTCCGGGCGCCGCACAGCATACCACAGCATACCGATGAAGAAGAAAGGGAGGTACCGTATGGCACGGAATACCATCACGATTCTCGGTTTCGCGGGAAGTCTCAGGAAAGGGTCCTTCAACAAAGCGCTTCTGAGGGCGGCCGTGGAACTGGCGCCTGATGAGGCCGAGATCGAGACCTTCGACCTCGAGGGCATTCCCGCGTACAACCAGGACCTGGAGTATGACCCGCCTGCACGGGTAAGAGAGCTCAAGGAAAAGATCAGGGCAGCGGATGCGCTGCTGATCGTCACTCCTGAATACAACTACTCGGTGCCCGGCGTGCTGAAGAACGCCATCGATTGGGCTTCCCGTCCTTACGGAGACAGCGCATTCCCCGGCAAGCCGGTCGCCGTGATGGGCGCCTCCATAGGCATGCTGGGTACTGCGCGGGCGCAGTATCATCTCAGGCAGTCCTTTGTGTTCCTCGATATGCATGCCGTAAACCAGCCCGAGGTGATGGTACCTTTCGCGCAGGAAAAATTCGACGCAGAGGGCAGGCTTACCGACCAGACGGCAGCCGGTCTGATCCGCCAGCTGCTCCAGAACCTGGTCGCCTGGACACGGCAGCTGCAGGGAGAGGTGCTTGCGCCGCGCTCGTAGTACTGCAAAGGAAGTCCCGGCTGCGGCAATCACGCTGTTGCTGTTTGCTGCCGTTAAATTTCTTTAATGGAGGGATGCGCCGTCTTATCGTGCTTCGGGATATGGTATACTTAACCATGCGGAAGGGAAAGCATAACGCGCTCATATCGATATTCATCATCTACTTCGTGCTCTATGCGGTCGCGCCTCTTTCCTATGCCTTTCCGGAAGACGAGACGTACCCTGCTGCTGCTGAACCGAGGGATGCGCAGCAGATAAGCCTCTTTCTCCATGAGCTGCTCCTTTCGAATACAGCCCCGGAGACGGACCGCCCGTCGGATGAAAGCTCCCCGGCACGCATTCTCGTCAAGAAAAAGAAGGCGCTGGTCCGGGCGAACACGATCGTCAAGCAGACAGCGACCGACTCCTGCAGCAGCGCCCTCGGCAGTACGGTTGTTCCTCCCGGGCATGCCGCCGCTGCTCTCTTCCCGGCAGAAGCCCCCGAGCCTGATAGCGGCTATCTTTCTGCAAGCTCCGGACGTTCCCCTCCCTCTCTCTAAGGTTCGTCTCACTGCATAGCTCGCCGGCCAGGCACGCTTTGCGGCATTACAGGAAGAATGCTGCGAGCAGTCCTTTATCCGGGATGCTATGCGGGTGAATCACTGCACGACGTTCATGAGAGACGTAAATGAGAATGGAGGGACAGTATGATCAATCTCAGCTTCAAACGGTCTCAGAAGACGGGCATTCTTACCCTGAGCGGCGAGCTGCTCGCCAGCTACGTCACCGATTTCAAGTCCGCGCTCATGATAGCACTGGACAACTCCGAACGGCTGATCGTCAGCTTCAAGAAAGTGACGAAGCTCGACAAAGCCTATATCCAGATGCTTTGCATTGCAATTAACATCTCGAAGTCGTTGAAGAAGCATCTCATCTTCAACAGCGACAGCCTGAAACAGAAGATCAGGGAGCACTGCATCAACTGCTCCCCCGGGTGCAGCTTCTTCGAGAAGAGGGCCTGTCTGCTGCAGGCATAACTGAAGATGAAACGCCGGGGAGCAGGTCCTCGCCGGCATAGTCTCATTCTCTCTTGTTGCCATGCCATCTCTGCCTCCCGAGACGGCATCCTGGGCCGGGTCCCGTTGTGATTATACGAAAGCGGGCCCGGCCCCTTTTTTGTCCTCCGCGTATGATACAATTGGGTTGGCCCCATGCAAAAGCACGAGAACCGCGTCCTGATACTCTTCGCCCACCCGGCGCTGCAGAAGTCGCGCGTGAATAAACAGTTGCTGCGCGCTGCTCAAGGAATGGCAGGACCTCGTCCTGGCGCACCGGTGGGCTTACGGCAAAGAGGGAGTGGCCCTCAAGGGAAAAAGGCTGCTGAGCGCCGTTTCTACGGGAGGCAGGGAGTCGCTGTTCAAAAAAGAGGGCTTCAACCGCTTTACCATCAGAGAGTTCCTGGCCCCTGTCAACCAGCTCGCCCGTATCTGCGGCATGGAGTACCTGCCGCCCTTTGTCGTCCACGGGACCCATGTGCTGACCGAGCCTGAAATCGCCGCCCATGCTGCAGAGTACCGCGCCCTGGTAACGGCCCTCCGGGATAACAGGGTCGATTTCGCCGCCGCCGTCGATCTCCTGCGCAAGCTCGGCCTCAAGGTCTTCTACGGCGACGCCTCGCGCCATGATAAAAAAAGCTACATCTCCCAGGCCCGGCAGAGGATAGAGGACCTGGAGCAGCTGCTCCTCTCGGAGCTCGACGACAGGGGAGAACACCACGATGCGGGGTGGGACACCGAGTCGATGAGAGAGGAATTCGGCAGGAGAAAGAAGTAGCGGAGATTGTATGATACGTCGCGCCACGAGAATCACCCTCACTATTGTCGGAAGCATCTGTGTCGTGCTGGCGGTTATCGGCATATTCCTTCCCCTGGTTCCGACGACACCCTTCCTGCTGTTGGCCTCCGCCTGCTATGTGAGGGCGTCGGAAAGGCTCCATAGCCGGCTGATGGGCAACAAGCACCTCGGTCCGTACCTGAGGAATATCCAGCAGAAGCGCGGGATCCCGCTCAGAGCCAAGGTCGTCTCCATAGCGCTCATATGGGCGTCCATTCTCTTTTCCGCCTACACCGTCGAGAGCGCCGTTGCCGAGGCGGTTCTGCTTATCGTCGGGCTATCCTTAACAGCGCTGATGCTCGCGATGAAGACGCTCAAGAAGAGCGCTCTGCATTCTCCTTCTGCTGATAATCCTCACTAAAACCTGTGGGGTCGAGCATCTTTCCCTGTTGACAAGTCCGAAAATCCCCCATAAAATCGTACTATGTTCTCTACCCCTCTTACCCGGCGATTCGTCTTCGCCTGTACCCTCCTCTTGCTCTTCTGGACCATCGCTGTCTGCTTTGACAGCCATAAAGACGAAGAGCTCCGCCAAAATTGTCCTCTCTGCAAAGTATCGTCCCACCTTGCAAGCTCTATAGCGGCAGGCAGCAATGCTCTCGCCCACCGCCTTGAGGCAACGGCAGCCTTTCCTCAAGCAGCCGATGCATCCTTCCGGTCGCTTTCAGTATCTTCCTCCAACAACAAAGCCCCTCCGGCATAGTGTTCGCTTCATTAGTACACGGCAGGAGAGCTGCTGCCGCGGTGCCCTGCAATAGAGCGGAGCACCCTGCAGCATGAGTATCGTATCAATTGTTCGGGCCGGAAGCGGGGTACCGTCGAGCTATGGATCTCAAAGAGCTGCGCCAAAAAAAGAGAGCAGAGCTGAAGTATTCAAGAATCAGGTTGCACATCGATATTCTCGAGAAGTTCAAATACCTCTCGGTCGAGCTGGCCAGGTCTTCTCATGACTTGATGACGGAAGCAGCCGAGGATTTACTTAAAAAGTACGGGAAAAAGAAGTAGGGGGAGAAGAGTGCCGGGAGCTTTATACGGTTTGATACTGCGGAAGCGTTCTTCTGCCCGTTTTCTCCTTCGCGAGAGGACCTTATCATTTTTCCGTTGCCTGTTCTCCCTCAAAAATGTACTATATACCCTTCGTCATGACGCTGCTGAAGAGAGATTGCTGACATGGACATGAATCAGGAAATATCCCGCCTCAATCCGCGGCAGCGGGAGGCGGTGCTCCACACCGAAGGACCGCTCCTGATCCTGGCGGGAGCGGGATCCGGCAAGACGAGAGTCCTCACGATCAGGACCGCCCATCTCATTCACATGGGAATCCCGGCGAACACCGTGCTCGCGGTGACCTTTACGAACAAGGCCGCCCGCGAGATGAAAGAGCGGGTATCTTCGATTCTGAAAGGGCTCAATGGCGGCAGCGGAAAGAGCCCCGCCGTCTCGACCTTTCATTCCCTCTGCCTGAATATCCTGCGGCGCGAGATCGAGCGTCTCGGCTACCGCAAGGACTTTACCATCTACGACACCTCGGACCAGCTTTCGCTCTTGCGGAACATCCTCGCCGAGGTAAAGTTCGCTGACAAGAGCTTCAAGGTAGAGCAGGTGATGGAGCGGATCAGCAAATCCAAGAACCATATGCCCGCGCCAAGGAGCGCGGCAAAGCCGGGCTCCAGGGAGGATGACCTCGAGACCATCTCCTCGTATCTCTACCCCAAATATCTCGAAGCCTTGAAGTCGCTGAATGCTCTCGATTTCGATGACCTCCTCCTGCTCACGCTCAGGCTCTTCCGGGAGCACCCCGGGGTGCTCGAGAAGTACCGGGACCGGTTCAGGTATATCATGGTCGATGAATACCAGGACACGAACCGCGTGCAGTACGACTTCATCAGGCTCCTCGCCGGTGAGCGGAAGAATCTCTGCGTGGTCGGCGACGACGACCAATCGATCTATGCCTGGCGCGGCGCCGATATGGGCAACATCCTCGACTTCGAAAAAGACTTTCCCGGCGCGGCGGTGGTGCGTCTCGAGCAGAACTACCGCTCCTTCGGCAACATCCTCAAGGCTGCCAACGGCGTGATCAAGAACAACAAGAAGAGAATGGAGAAAGCGCTCTGGACCGACCGCGGCGACGGGCCCGAGGTGAAGCTCTATAGAGCACCGGACGGCGATGCCGAGGCAGAGTGGGTGGCAGCCCGCATTCAGCAGCTCACGTTCGAAAAGAAGCTCTCCTTCGAGGACTTCGCGGTCATCTACCGGGCCAACCTCTTCTCGCGCCAGTTCGAGCAGGCGCTGCGCAGCAAGCGGATACCCTATTCCGTAGTGGGCGGCACGAGCTACTTCGAGCACCGGGAGATCAAGGACCTCGCCGCCTACCTGAGGATCATCGCCAATCCCCGCGACGAGCTGAGCCTCCTGAGGATTGCGAATATCCCGAGACGGGGACTGGGGCCGACCGCCCTCGGCGCCCTCGCTGATTATGCGCAGCAGGAGAAGATCACGCTGCTGGAGGCCTTCGGCAGGGCATCTGAAACAGACGGCTTGCAGGGGAAAGCTGCCGAGGCAGCGCAGGGACTTGCAGCAGCGGTAAGCAGATATAAATCGCTCTTCTCGGGGAATAAAGACATGTCTGCATCGCTGAGGGCGTTGAGCGAAGAGATCGGCTACCGCGATCATCTCCAGGGCCTCTATAAAACTCCCGAGGCGGTCATGCAGCGGCTCCAGAACATCGAAGGCTTCATCGAGTCCCTCGCGCACTACGAGAAGAGCGACGAGTCGCCCTCGCTCCACGGCTTTCTCGAGACCCTCGCCCTCACCGACCTGCTCAAGGAAAAAGAGGAGCGCCAGGGCAGCGGAGTCACGCTCATCTCCTTCCACTCGGCAAAGGGCCTGGAGTTCCCGGTGGTCTTCATCGTGGGTGTCGAGGACGACATCCTTCCTCACAAGAAGTCGATTTGTGAAGTCGACGGCATCGAAGAGGAGCGGCGGCTCTTTTATGTCGGCATAACCCGCGCGATGAAGGAGCTTTACCTTACCCATGCAGGGAGCCGGATGCGCTACAACAAGAGCGAGCGCTGCAATCCCTCCCGCTTCATCGATGAGCTGCCGGAAGGCGTCGTGAAGAGGATCGAAGGCGGTGCGGTGATCGACGACGGGCTCTCCGAAGAGGACGCGGCAAAGGCGTTCTTCGCCACCATGAAAGCCATGCTGGGGGAGTGATAGTGATGGAATTCCGTTATACTATTCAGGCGTGGCCGGAAGCGCCCGGCAAGGAGGGGGAAACGCCATGGTGCCTAAAAGCGAAGGTGAGCTCAGGATAGAACGCCTCAGGGCGAGGCTCAGGGACAAGGGAATCGACGGAGCCCTCATCGTCTACCCTATCGATGTCTACTACTTTTCCGGGACCCGTCAGAATGCGCTCCTCTGGATCCCCTCAGAGGGAGAGCCGGTGCTCCTGGTGCGGAAGAGCTACACCAGGGCACGCGGCGAAAGCATCATCGCGGATGTCAGGCCGATGCCCGCGAGCAGGGAGCTCCCGGCGCTCTTCAGTAAGAATATCCGGAGGATCGGGGTCACGTTCGATGTACTGCCGGTACAGCAGTACCACTTCTATTCCGGAATCCTGGCCGGATGCGAATTCGTCGATATCTCTGCTATCAACCGCGAGTTCCGCTCGATCAAGTCGCCGTGGGAGGTCGAGCAGCTGCGGTCGAGCGGCCGCAAGCTCTCCGAAGTCTTCAGCACGATCCCCTCATTTCTTGTGGCGGGAATGAGCGAGATCGATCTGGCTGCAGAGATCGAATACCGGCTGAAGAGAGCGGGGACCGACGGTCATCTCCGTATACGGGCCTTCAACCAGGACATCGTCTACCTCGCCGTTGCAGGAGAAAATGCCGCGCTCCCCGGCTGCTTCGACGGAGCGGTTGCCGGCAAAGGGCTCTCTATCGCTGCGCCCTACGGGCCGTCCAGGGACCCTATCAAGAAACACTCGCCGGTCATTGTCGACTACGCAGGGGTCTTCAACGGCTATATCGTCGACATGACCCGCCTCTTTGTGATCGGCAGCCTTCCGGAGGAGCTGGAGCGGGCGTTCAGGGTGAGCCTCGAGATCGAGCAGTGGCTTGTCAGGAGCCTGAGACCCGGAGCGGTCGGCGAGGAGCTCTTCGCCGGAGCTGTACGGATGGCCGAATCCGCCGGTTTGGGAGAGCGCTTTATGGGATACCCGGGGGAACAGGCGAAGTTTGTAGGCCACGGTACCGGGCTCGAGCTGGATGAGCTCCCCCTGCTCGCTCCCCGGTTTTCATCTCCCCTCGAGGCCGGTCATGTACTCGCCATCGAGCCCAAATTCGTCTTCCCGGGCCAAGGGACCGTCGGGATAGAAAACACCTATGCCCTTACCCCGGAAGGCGTCGAACGGCTCACCGATCTTCCCGATGCTATAGTGTACCTGTAGACTGAATGAGCCCTCCGGGGCCCTGCGCGATGCGCCTCTACATGATCGGGATCACGGCATATCCCATGCTCTGGTAACCGATGAGGGAGATAAAGGTGTTGCCGACCACCTTGATCCCGGGCAGCAGTGAACTGTTATCGACCTCGAAAAGCCGCGTCGCTATGGAGCAGGCCTCGAATTTTACCCCCATCCCTTTCAGCTCGCTCACCAGCTTCCCGAGCTTCTCGAGGGATTCCCGCTTCTGTCCTTCGATGGGTTCTGCGTCCTTCGTCACGAGCCCGACAGAGACTCCCCTGAAGGCGACGATGATATCGGGCTGTACCTTTTGTCTCTTGAGCCCCTGGTAGGTCTCTTTGATAACACTGAGATACAGAACGAGCCTGTCGGGGTCTCCGGTGTTGATATCGAAGATCGCCTTTCCAGTCCTGAGCCCTTTAAGGGCATCCCTGTCGTCGTGCTGAGCGGCTCCGGCGCCGCCAGCAAAGCCGAGAGCGATTACTACTATTGCCGCGATGATAGCTGAAAATTCCTTTACCTTCATACTGCCTCCATACCGCTTTATTAAAACGAACGCTCGTTCGCTTCTGCGATCAATAAAATGCTTAGTCATGCGCAATCCCTCTCCAGCCGCAGCTCCAGACCTCCTCCAGATGCTGCTTGAGGGGCGGAGCGATAATGCCGTCCATATAGAGGTGAATCATGCGAATAGCCCCGCCGAAGAGGCCGGCAGCAGCAACCAGGGGATCCATCGGGCGTATCTCTCCCGATGCCATGCCCTCCTTCACGATATCTTTCATCAGCTCGAAAGGCCGGGAAGAGCAGATGGGCGGCTCATCCGGCATGAACTCGCGGTGCCGCGCATAGAGGATGAAGTGCATCATTTCGGGGTCGTCCTCAGCCATCTCGAAGAGGAGCTGGATCACCGCCTGGCTCCGGTCCCGGGCGGTCGAGAGTTCTTTCATGACCACCGCCACCGCCTCGGCCATGCGCGCCACCAGGTCATCGTAGATCGCCTTGGCGATCGCTTCCTTACCGCTGAAATAGTGGTAGATAGCGCCGATACTGATATCGGCCGCCTTCCTGATATCGTGTATGGAGGTGTTGAAATACCCTCTCTCGGCAAACAGCCTGAGGGCGGTCCTCACGATCAGTGAGCGGATATCGACGGAGCGTGCGGCTGTCCTTTCCTTCATGGTCTCGGCCTCAATTCAGAACGAATGTTCGTTTTATTGTAAGGAAAGTTGGGGCTCCTGTCAAGGAGAGAGATCGCTGCTGTCGGAAAGGGCAACACGGCAACCCGTGACATAGCGGCAATCTCAACAAATTCAAGGTATGCATAGCGAATAAAACAACATCCCGGCCGTATGGCGTAACAGTATCCGACATTTTGTCGGAAAACTTTATACTTCCAGGGCGCAGCCTTTCTGCTGAATGCTGATCTATTCATATATTCCAGATACTTATCGAGTGGCATGCATTGTGCAAACGCAAGCAAAGCGCGCTTCGAAATCCATAACTTAAGCGAAGGGAGGATGTATGCGGATAGGCAAAGCAGTTCTCGTGCTCCTCGTAGTATCTCTGCTCGTTCCCGGAATGCTCCATGCAGCACGTATCGGCCTCTATGTTGACGCGGCTCCGAACATGTACGGTGCTCCCGGCTACCAATCCTGGTGGAGCAACGCGCAAAAGACGGCTGCTGCAGGGACATTCATCAACATGGCGAACAGCGCCAGCAGCAGCAATATCGGCACCACCAATTTCGATATCCGCGATGCGGTGGTCTACAACTTCGGAGACCTCGGGAAACGCCTCCACTTTACGTATTGGATCCCGGGACAGACCGTGGCGCAGCTCCAAGGGACAGAACGGTTCAAGGTGAGCCTTTCTTATACCTGGAACGGGGCCAGCCACGACTTTTACGATGAAGCGTTCGGATCGACATGGCTGGAGCCTGCATCATGGAAAGACCTGGATGCGGACGGTAACGGCAGCATCGATGGCGTTGTCGGCACCGCGGGGTTCGCCTGGTGGGGGGCGTACAACACGAATACACCCGAAGAGCTGGCCGAGAACCTGGATGACTGGAGCGCATACCAGGGCGATATAGCGTTCGGTGCGCTCTTTGACGGGAAAGAATATGTCCTGGCGGCCCACCACGTACTGCCGACACCCCAGGCCCCTGTCCCCGAACCCTCGACATTGGCGCTTCTGGCCGCAGGCCTGGCAGGAGTTGCAGCGTTCAGAAAAAAGCTCAGAAAGTAGCCCGAAGCCTTTCCCTGCATGCCGGGAGCGGTATCCTGCCCGTACGGGCAGGATACCGCTCCTTTCATTGTGGCTGCCGGGTGGCTGCCGGCGCTGCCTCTATGGATTACTGGTAAAATTTAAGAAGAGGACGGGAGCGCCCGGTAAGGGTCGCATAAGGGCCACATTAATGGATAGTTCCGGGGGGATCGGGAGGAGACGGGATGTTTCTTAAGGTCGGACATCGCGGAGCAAAGGCCTATGAGACCGAGAATACCCTCGCCAGCTTTCAGAGGGCGATCGAGCTGGGCGCGAATGCCGTCGAGCTCGATGTGCGGAAGACGAAGGACGGCAAGCTCGTCGTTATCCATGACGATACCCTGAAGAGGGTCTTCGGCGAAGATATCTCTGTCAGCCAGGCGACCTTGAAGAAGCTGAAGCAGGTCACCGACGGCAGGCTCCCTGCGCTCGATGAGGCGCTGCGCTTCATCGACGGCAAGGTCGAGAAGATCCTGGTGGAGTTGAAGGAGATCGGGGACGAAAAGAAGGTCCTCGAGACCGTCACGAAAGAGGGGCTGCAGGACCGGGTGATCGTCGTCTCGTTCCACGAGGATGCGCTGTGGGAAGTAAGGGGTTTGAACAGGACGATAGAGACCGGCCTGATCTATGCAAAGCACAAGAGTCCGGTAGCCGCGGCGCTCAAGCTCGACGCCCGGTATATCGTGCCGCTCTATAGAATCGCGCACACCAGAACGATCGAGGACGCCCACAGCCATAATCTCAAGGTAGTCGTCTGGACCATCAACACGAAGAAGGAGGTCGCAGCCTGTAAAGCCAAAGGTGTCGACGGTATCGCCAGCGACAAGCCTGACATACTCTAAGCTCTTCGCATGCCCTCCATGTGATATCATTTCCATTATGCTGCAAGAATGAAAGGAGCGCATCATATGAGACTATGTTTAACAGTGGTAGCATTTTTTTTGTTGTTCACGTCCTATGCCGGAGCCGCCGACAAGATACCGGACGACGCTGGCCCGGGGACCATCTCGGTTACCGGGACCGCCGCCGCTTACCATGCTCCTGATACAGCGACGGTGGTGCTCGCCGTCGAGACGACCGCCTCGTCCGTGCCTGAAGGGATCAAGGCCAATGCAAAGAAAGCGGAGGCCGTGATGAACGCGCTGAAGGGCCTCGTCAGGAAGGACGCGGGCGACTCGGTGAAGACCTCTCACTATTCCCTACAGCCCCTCTATGATTACGATACCCGGCAGCGGAAGAACGAGCTTACCGGCTATCGCATAACCAACCAGATAACCGTGAGGACCCGAGATACCGCCCTTGCGGGAGCGCTCGTCGATAGCGCGATAAAGAGCGGAGCGAATCGAGTCGACAGCGTCAGCTTTTCGCTCGAGAACGAGGAGAAGCACTGCAGGGATATCCTCGTGAGGGCCGTCGAACAGGCGCGGAAAGAGGCGGCGATCGTGGCGGAAGCCCTGGGCGTTATCATCACCGGCGTAAAGAGCGCTGCCCCCGAATGCGGCGTGCGCGGCATCCAGCCGGTGCTCCGCCGCGAGATGGCCCTGGCGCAGAAAGCGGCGAGCGATACCGCAACGCCGGTTGAGGCAGGCGATATCGAGGTGCAGGGCATCGTGAACATAGCCTTTCTCATCGGTAAATAGCGTGATGGGGAGCCCGACGTCCGCCGTCGTTTTAGTTCTATAATAGAGAGTGGCCAAGAGACAGTCGTGTCGAATTATTCTCTTTAACAAGCCCTTCCACGTGCTCTGCCAGTTCACGGATAAGGCGGGACGCGCCACACTTAGCGACTACATCTCTTTCCCCGATGTCTATGCCGCCGGCCGCCTCGACTTCGACAGCGAGGGGTTGGTAGTCCTGACCAACGACGGCGCTCTCCAGCACCTTATCTCCGATCCCCGCCACAAACTTTCCAAAACGTACCTGGTGCAGGTGGAAGGACTGCCCGATCAGCGGTCGATCGAGCGGCTCAGGAAAGGGGTGCTCCTGAGAGACGGAATGACAAAACCTGCAGAGGTGGCGCTCATCGATGAGCCTCCCGGCCTCTGGCCCCGCATACCCCCGATCCGTTTCCGCAAGAATATCCCGACCGCATGGCTGCGCATGAGCATCACCGAAGGCAGGAATCGCCAGGTGCGCCGCATGACCGCTGCCGCAGGATATCCCACGCTCCGCTTGATCCGCACGGCTGTCGGGCTGTGGGAGATAGGCATGCTCAGGCCGGGCGAATGGAAAGAAGTCGCCTGCCCGTCGGACGTGGAGGCGAGCGCTCGACGCAGAGCGCCGAGACCGTAGAGTGCGCCGGAATACTTCGACTCTATATACAACACCCTGAAAGCTGTTAGAATGGGTACATGTCCTTTATCGTAAGCAGAAAGCGCTTCGAAGAGCTCACCGAGGAGGCGCTCGCAGCGTTGCCCGACGAGTTCAGGCAGTATCTCACGAATGTCACGGTCATCGTCGAGGACTATCCGGGCCGTGAGGATGCGCATCTCACCGGTGTACCCCGCGACGAGCTCCTCGGCCTCTTTCGCGGCATCGCCCATCAGGACAAGGGCGGCATGTTCGACATCCCGCCGCCCCTGCCTGACGAAGTCATTCTCTTTCAGAAGAATATACAAGAGATATGCTCGTCAGAAGAGGAGCTGATCGATGAAATCCGGATAACGCTCATTCACGAGATCGGCCACTACTTCGGATTTTCGGAAGAGGAGCTCGAGCAGTACGAGGGATAAGGGTATGCCTTTCCGGTCTGCCTGACATTCATCCCGGTAACGGCAGATATCCCCCTTGCCGGTTAAGTACAAATAGAATGTTGTTTGTCGGGTGCGGAGTTTTCAGAGAAAGCCTGCTATCCCTAAGCCTTAGCCCGAAGTTTTATATGCTCCTGATCCTGTAATACTTTTAAAATACCTACAATACTATCCATGCGCGGGTTGCCCTTCGGTCCCAGCATACGATGTATACTCTTGCTGTCTTTGTTGAGCTTTTCGGCAAGTGTCGGAAAGGTGATCGTTGCATTAATATAGTCGCGAAGCATAGCCTTGCCGGCATCGAGATTGCCCTCTAGAATCTCGTTTACCGCCTCGGTGAGAAGCCCTCTGCGGAATTTCGCATCACGCGCTGCCCGTTCCATTATTGTTTCTCGAAAATCACGAGTAAGTGCCATTTTAGCCCTCCTGCTTCTTTCTGGCCTTATAATCTTGCCAGAGCATTTTTGCTTTATCAATATCTTTCTGCTGCATCTTCTTTGTGCCCCCACACAACAGAATGATCAGAGCATTTCCCTCCAGACCAAAATAAATGCGATAGCCCGGACCAAAATCTATCTTGCACTCAGAAACACCGCCGCCAACTGACTTAACATTAGAGAAGTTGCCATACTGTAATCGATATAGGGCGGTCGTTACTTTGTTTGCAGCCCCCGAATCAAGCCTCTTGAACCATTCCCGGAACGGTGAGGCCCCCGCTTGAATAAACTCTTTGACTGAGTATTCCGTCATCGTATTGACTTTATGGTAACATTTGAGTTACCTTATGTCAAGGCTCCAGACCTGATGCAGTGAAATGGACAGAGGACGAATTTATGGTAGGTTTTGATGGGCTAGATTTGCGAGATGTTCTTCCCGAACTTCACGTTAGTCAGATCTTATCGACTTTCAGAAACAGGTATCCGGGCAGAAATATGCTCTCCCTCCTCTCAACTCCCCCGCTGCTTCGTCTTCCTCGTCGGCGCCGCATTCCACGGGTCGTCAGGCCAGGGGTGTTTGGGGTAGCGGCCCTTCATCTCTTTTTTCACCTGCTGATAGCTGCCGTTCCAGAAGCCTTTCAGGTCCTGCGTGATCTGTAACGGCCGCCGCGCAGGAGAGAGGAGGTGGAGGAGCACCTTCACTCTTCCCTCTGCAATAACGGGAGTGTCGGCGAGGCCGAACATCTCCTGCGGCTTGACGGCGAGCACGGGAACAGCTCCCTGGGTATAATCGAGCGCGACGCGGTGGCCGCTCGGGACAGGGAGGTGCGACGGCGCGCGCTCATCGAGCAGCCGCTGCTGTTCCCATGAAAGAAGGGCTTTCAGGGCAGGAACGAGATCGAGGCGGGCAATGTCCTGAACGGTACGAACACCGCCGAGCCAGGGCAGGAGCCATTCTTCGACCGTGGCAATGAGGCGATACTCCGACAGGTCGGGCCATGTCTCCTCCGGAAAGGTTGTGCGCAGGAGGGCAACGCGCCCCTGGAGCTGCCGGGCCTCCCTGCTGAAGGTGAGCATGCCGAGGTTCGACCGTATCGCTTCAGCTACAAGCGGGGCAGCCTCGTCATCGTCCGGAACAAAGGGCTTTGTCGAGAGGAGCACTGCGCCGAGGCGCTCTTCTACTGCCGCGCTGATCCTCCCCTCGCGCCTCTCCCACGAAATGGTCCGTTCGGTCTCGATGCGTTCCGCGCACTCCTCCCGGATGACGGCTTCGGCCACCGGCGCGGCAAGGTGCACTATCCCCTCTCCTTTTTCTCCTGCATCGACCGTAAGGGCGATGATGAACGGGCTTCTGCCCAGACTGCTCCCTGGCGAAAGGCGCACGCCCCGTCCCTGCGTAAGGACGAAGCGGCCCTCGCCCTCCTCTCTCCGCCTGCCGATCCTGTCGGGGAAGGCGCTCGTGAGCAAGCGGGAGAGGAGATCGGGGTCGACCATCCCGGCAGCTCCGTTTCCCTGCTTCCCCTTCACGAGGCGCAGGAGCTGCCGTGCTGCCCTCTCCACGGCGCGCAATGCCCAGCGGTCGGCATGAGGAACATCGTTTCCGTTACGCCACGCGCGCAGCATATCGATCCGCTCGGCGATGTCCGCCTCCCGCGCCCTGCTTCCCGGCAGGCCGCTGTGATCGAGACCGCTGCGGCGGAGCGGATCGCGCTCCGAGAGGAGCGCGGCAAGGTCGGCGCCGAGATCGGCAGCGCCGATCTCGCCTGCCCTCACCATGAGACGCGCAAGCCGGGGATGGAGAGGCAGGCGCGCCATCGCCTTGCCGGTCGCGGTCACCGCTCCGCTGGTGTCGAGCGCCCCCAGATCGGCGAGGAGACGGCAGGCCGATTCCCATGCCGCCGCAGGCGGCGCATCGAGCCAGGAGAGCGTTGAAGGGTCTCTTACGCCCCATACCGCCAGTTCGAGCACAAGGGCGGAGAGATCGGAAACGAGCAGCTCGGGCGGGGCAAAGGGGAGCATTGCATTGAAAGTATGGCGGCTGTAGAGTCGGTAGCAGCGCCCGGGAGCAAGGCGGCCTGCCCTGCCCTTGCGCTGTTCAGCAGAGGCCTTCGACACCGAAACCGTGATCAGGCGGTTCATGCCTGTTGCCGGGTCGTACTGGAGCCTTCGGGTCAGTCCGCTGTCGATGACGACCGTAATGCCCTCGATAGTAAGGGAGGTCTCCGCAATATTCGTGGCGAGCACGATCTTGCGATGAGCAGCAGGGAGCATGGCCCGCTCCTGCTCCTCGAAAGGCAGATCGCCGTAGAGCGGGTGAACCGTAACGCCGCTCTCCCGGCACTCTTTGAGTGAGCCGAGCACCGCTGCACAGGCGCGAATCTCACCGGCGCCGGGCAGGAAGACGAGGATATCTCCCGAGGTCTCGCTCAGTGCTGTACGGACAGCCTCAGTAACGCGCTCGGCAAGCGAAGCCGTACGCATGGCCCTGCCGCTCTCCGGAAAGAACCGTTCTTCCACAGGAAAGGCCTTGCCGACAGAGGTGATGACCGGCGCGTTATCGAAAAGTGCGGCGATAGGTTCCACGTCCAGGGTAGCCGACATGACGAGGAGCTTCAGGTCATCCCTGAGGTTCCGGCGCACATCGAGGCAGAGGGCCAGCGCCAGGTCTGCATGCAGGCTCCGTTCGTGAAACTCATCGAAAATGACCATGGCCACACCATCAAGCCCGGGGTCTGCCTGGAGACGCCGGGTAAGTATTCCCTCGGTGACGACCTCGATGCGGGTCTTTGCCGAGACGCGGCTTTCGAAGCGTATCGAGTAGCCCACGGTCTCGCCCGCCTGCTCGCCGAGCGTCTGCGCCATCCAGCGCGCTGCCGAGACCGCGGCGATCCTACGCGGCTCAAGCATGATGATACGGCCGGCCTTGGGAGGAAAGATATCGAGCAGCGCGAGGGGCACCCGCGTCGTCTTTCCGGCGCCGGGCGGGGCATGGAGGACTACTGCGGAGTGGCGGTCCACCTCCTCTTTCAGCCGTTGAAGTATTGCATCAATGGGATACGTGATCGAGATCGTCTTACTCCTCTCCGAGATAGGGATTGAAATAGCCGAATCGCAGGAAGGGGAACTCCCTCTTCAGCATTCCGAGCCACTTCAGGACGCCTCTTGCTGCTCCAGTCGGTCGGTGCTGCACAGTCTCCATATACCACTCAGGGTCCATATTGAGGTTGCGCAGTTGAATGAGATCGGGCCGGAAGGTCTCGACAAGGTCGAAAAGCGCCGACATCTCTTCAGGATCGTCAGTGAATCCCGGCAGAATAAAGTAGTTCAGCGAGACGAACTTGTTCTGCCGCTTCATCACCCTGATCGAATCCGTCACCTCGGCGAGGGAGAAGCCGCGGGGCCGGTAATAGAGCCGGTGCTTTTCCGGCCGCGCGCTGTTCAGGCTCACGCGGATCGAGTCGAGCCCTGCCCGGGCGAGCCGTTCGACGCGTCCAGGCATGCTCGCATTGGTGTTCAGGTTGATCGTTCCCCGGGCGGTCTGCTTCCTGATCGTTTTTATCGCTCTTTCGATGACCTTCGCTTGCATGAGCGGTTCTCCCTCGCATCCCTGGCCGAAGCTGACGATCGGCCGGGGCGCCCCGATGAGATGCGGTACGGCCATGGCGACGATCTCATCGGGGGAGGGGACAAAGGGAATTCTCTCCTGTGATGAGGGGCAGCAGCCTGAGGTCTGGAGCGAGATGCAGCCTATGCAGCCGGCGTTGCACTGCGGAGAGGTAGGGACCGGCGCCTCCCAGCGATCGAGGAAATAGTTGCGCGCCGCAGGGCACCCGTAGGTAAGACAGCACTTCCCGAGGTGCTGGATAAGCCGGTTGTCGGGGAACTTCTTCAGGCGCTGCCGCGTCTTCGCCCGTACGGTACGCTGGCGGTACCGGTCGGCGTCCTGGCGGGGATCGGGGTCGCTCCGGAACGCCGCCACCCAGAAACGGCCGTCGAGCCATCCTACGGCAGTGTAGGCGAACAGCGGCAGCGGCGCCACGGCTGCGGCGAGCTTTTCATAAGCGACAGTGTAAAGGGACGTATGGGCGGGAGCGACAAAGGCCGCAACCGCCCTGGCAGGAGCGCCCGGAGCAGTGGGGTCCTCCGGCACTCGGGAGGGGAGCCCGTCACAAGGGTCGATGCCCACAGGAGCGCGATCCGGCAAGACGAAGAGCTCGCTCCCTTCGGGCAGCGGTATCAATTCGGAGAGCCGCGGCCTGAGTACCGCCGCGCCGCTCCTGCCCGCCATCTCGAGGTCCGGCAGGTCCATGATCTCTCCCGAAGCAGTGGCATACACCATCCGGGGCATTGCGGGGGGATGCATCGTTCGCATGATCACACCTGAAAGAAGAGCCTGTCTTTACACGTTACCACAGGCAGCCGGAAAAATACGAGGGCGTCCTCTCTCTGTATTCTTTGGATCGCTGTCGCGGTATAATCATACTATGAACCTCACCCGGTTGCGCGGCAGCGTCGATTTCTGGAACCATTTCGCTCCGTGGTACGAGAAGTGGCTGAGCCGCGGGGCCTATCACATGCCCCTTACGAGGGAGCTCAGCCAGATGGTCGAGCCCGGATGGCGCATACTCGACATCGGCGCGGGCACCGGCGCGCTCTCCATACCCATGGCAGCGCTGGGGTGCAGTGTTACCGCGCTCGAGCCCTCTCCGGGGATGAGAGATTTTTTCAGCGGAAAGCTCCTCTCTTTCGGGATCGAGAGCGTTACACTTCTTCCCCTCCGGTGGGAAGAATTCCCCATAGAGAAAGGAAAGGAATTCGATCTCGTCGTCGCCTGCAACAGCCTTCACCTCACTGCGGGAGGCATCACGGGAGGGATGGAAAAGGTCTTCGCCTCAGGGGCAGCCTATGCCTGCCTCATTACGGAGGTGAATCAGAGCATCTTCATCGACTTCAAGCATATCAGCGCGCTCCAGGATGCCTACGCCTTCCTCTCGATCAGGAGGCATGCGGTAGACAGCAGCTTCTATTTCGAGAGCATGGATGAGGTGCTCGACTTCGAGGAGCTGCTCGGCAGAGGGATAGAGGCCGAGATGACGGACGGCAAGCCGATGCAGCGTGACAGCACCGAGGTCGCCGTGGTCTGGTGGGAGCTCAAAAAATAGCGGGTGCAGGATGCCCTTCCAGCGGGGTCGTATTCGCTCATCCCGGCATCCCTTCATTGACACCCCCCCTCTTTTTAGATTATAGTTAAAAGTTTGGTGCAGTTCTCTCGTATTACCCCGACAACAGCTCATTTCCCTGAAAGAGAGACGCTGCCTGAAGGAATCGGCGCGCATGGGGGGGAAAGATAGCATTGTTTCCCTTGAGGCCGTACGATAGTTGTGTGTGAAAGGAGGGAGTGTCATGGCAGAAAAGAAGAAGTCCAAAACCGACGTTTCAGCGAGACTGGAGAGCAAGGGAAAGGCACAGCTTTGCCGCAGCTGCGGGAAAAAGGTTGATGTCGTTATGTCCGTTTCTCCGTCAGGCAAGAAGAAGATGAAGCGTTTATGCTGTGCAGCGTAATGAGCTCATTTTCGTCTCCTGCGGTGCTGCAATGCAATCGATGCACCGCAGGAGCCCTCTTGATTGCGCTCCCTGATGCGCTCCGGGGAGCTAGGCTTTTCCTTCCAGTATTTTTATCGCCTGGTCGATAATCGCGAGCGCTGTCGCCTTGTCCTTTAAAAGGATCTTTTTTCGCGCATCGATAGCTATCTTTGTCGTTTTCGCGGTAATCCTTTCGAGACCTATATAGACGGTCAGCTCATCGGCAACGGCTCTTATTTCCACATCACCCTCGTCTTTTTTACGCTCCACTTCCCGAATACCCATCTTCTTCAGCGCCATGTTCATCGCCATAGCGACCCTGTCCACAGGGTAGCATACTGTTTTATAAGCAACGTTGGTGATAGTGTAAGCGACTCCGCCGCTCGCGCCGGTGATGAGAAGGCTTGCACACCCTGACGACAGGAACATCGTGCAGAGCAGCAAAAAAGAAACGATGCCTCTAGCGTTCATGGCGCACCCCCTTCCGCTTTCTGGAGACAGTTTACTTCAGGGAAGACCGCTAAGGAGGTGCATACGTCACAAAAACAGAAGAAACCTGAAAACAAAAAGGCCCGGTGGTTAACCGGGCCTCTCGAAAATCCGGCAGCGTCCTACTTTCCCATGACCTCGCGGTCATAGTATCATCGGCCTCGGAGGGCTTAACTTCCGTGTTCGGAATGGGAACGGGTGTGACCCCTCCAGTATTACCACCGGAAACTTTAATATACTATATCGGAATTAAAAAAGCAAGAAAAAATTAATTGACAATGTGGGGGGTGGGTGAGGGGAGACAGTAGTGGTCAAGGCACACGGTCTATTAGTACTGGTAAGCTGAATCCGTTACCGGACTTACACCTCCAGCCTATCGACGTGGTGGTCTACCACGG
>JBFMHE010000023.1 GCA_040752355.1 Nitrospirota bacterium
GGTGAGCTTGCAGGAGGACAGGGATGTCCCCCTTATCTGATAAATGGCGAGCCTCCTCGGAGGTCGCATCGACCGAGAACGGGGTCCCCGAAGATCGTATGATCTTTGGGGTACAGTTGAGTCGAGCATACCATGCCCCGCCCCTTCCCCCTGCTCATTCCATGTCATTTTTTAAGTTGAGCGCCTTGCTGTTCGTCCTTTCACTTCTTGCGGCAATGGTCGGCTGTGCGGTCAACCCGGTAACCGGGCAGCGCGAGCTGATGTTCGTCTCGGAGGGGCAGGAGGTCGCGCTCGGGAGGGACCTCTATCCCAACGCCCTCTGGGGAGCGGAGGGTGGCGGGGGAGAGTACCGGGACGAGCGGCTCCGGGCGTACCTGAAGGATATAGTCCTCCGGATCCATGGCGTATCGCACCGGCCGGGCCTCCCGGTCGAGTTCGCGATCCAGAACAGCTCAGCCCCCAATGCATGGGCGATACCCGGGTATGTGGTGATAACGAGAGGACTCCTTGCAGGCCTCGATAACGAGGCGGAGTTCGCCTTCATCATGGGCCACGAGATAGGCCATGTGGCAGCGAAGCATTCGGCGCGCCAGATGACCTCGTCGATGCTCCTGCAGCTCGGGCTTGCCGGCGTCGGCATCGGCCTGAGCGGCAGCGGCTATTCCGATGTCGCCATGGGATTGGGGGCTGCAGGCGGCAGCCTGGTGCTCCTGAAATACGGCAGGGACCACGAGCTCGAGGCAGACCGCCTCGGCGTGCTCTACATGACCAGGCTGGGGTACGATCCCCGCAACGCCCTGAGCGCGCATCACAGCCTCGAAAGGATATCCCGGCAGTATCTCGAGTCGCTCGGGAAAGAGGCGCAGGAGCGGTCCTTCTTCGAAGAGCTCCTCTCGACCCACCCGAGGACATCGAGGCGGATCGACGAGATAGAGCATATCATCCGGACGACGCCCCCGTCGCCGCTCCTGGGGAACGGGGCTTTCGGGAGCAGGTTCAAAGAGATGACCGCCGGACTGGAGCAGGTCAACACGGTGTATCGCGACTATTACGACAAAGCGGTACCCGCCTTCCGGAAAGGTGACCTCGATGAGGCAGACGGCCTTCTCGACAAGGCCCTCGCCCGTAACAAGACCCAGCCTTCTTTTCCTGCGCTCAAGGGCTTCGTCATGCTCAAGAAAAAGGAGTATGCGGAGGCTGAGCGGCACTTCACGGCAGCCCTCGACCTGGACCGGAATTATGCTCCGGCCTATCGCGGACTGGGCGCCTCGCGCTACTACCGCGGCGACTATCACGCGAGCATCCAGCACCTGAAAAAGGGGCTTTCGCTCTTTCCCCAGGATGCGGCTGCTCATTACCTCCTCGGGATGAGTTACTACAGGACCGCTGCCTACCGCTCAACGGTCGAGCACCTGAAGCCTTTTGCCGGAGCGCAGCCCAGGCATCCGGAAGTCCACGGCGTCCTTGGCATCTCCTATGAATATCTCAACGACATCCCCGCTGCCTACAACGAATATCTTCTGCAGCTCAAGGTCGCCCCGGATAACGAGATGGGAAAACATGCTGCTGCCCGCGCCCCGGTCCTGCGGGCTGTTATCGAGGGCCGGAACCGGCGGCAGCTGGTCCCGTGACGCTCACGCCCGGACTCTCCTCGCGGTCTGCATGACAACATACCGCCGTTTTTGCTACAATTTCCTGCTATGCTGCTCCAGCAGTTGATCAACGGGCTCACCGTAGGCGGCGTCTATGCCGTCATCGCCCTCGGCTATACCATGGTATACGGCATTCTCGAGCTTATCAACTTCGCCCATGGCGAGATCTACATGCTCGGCGCCTATTTCGGCATCATTTTCCTGGGAATTTTTACCGCCCTGGGGTTGACGACCGCGAACCTCCCCCTTGCTCTCCTTCTGACTGTTATCCTTGCGGCAGCCTTCTGCGCCGCCTACGGCTTCACCATGGAAAAGGTCGCCTACAAGCCGTTGCGGAGCGCGCCGCGGCTGAGCCCGCTCATCAGCGCGATCGGGGTCTCGATCTTCCTCCAGAATTACGTGATGCTCACGCAGGGGGCGACCGACAAAGTCTTCCCGTACCGGTTCGGCGAGCAGCGCGTGCAGATACTGAACGCGGAGGCGACCGTCCTGCAGGTGGTGATCATCGCGGCTTCCGCCCTGATCATGCTCTCGCTCCACTTCTTCCAGAAGACCCGCAGGGGAAAGGCGATGAGGGCCACGGCGCAGGACAAGACCATGGCGGCGCTGGTGGGGATCAATGTGGACAGCGTCATCTCCCTCACCTTCGTCATCGGCGCAGGGCTCGCCGCGGTGGCGGGCGTCATGGTCGCTTCCTATTACGGGCTGGTGAACCACTTCATCGGTTATGTCGCCGGCATCAAGGCCTTTACCGCAGCCGTGCTGGGAGGGATCGGGAGCATACCGGGCGCAATGCTTGGCGGCATACTCCTCGGCCTGGTCGAGAGCATAGGGGCGGCCTATATCTCGAGCGAGTACAAGGACGCCTATGCGTTCATAATCCTCATCATCATCCTGCTCATCAAACCTTCCGGCATTCTCGGCAGGCATACCGAGGAAAAGGTGTGAGCCGCACCTCCCTTCTCAGACCGCTGGTCATCGGCCTCTGGGCGGGAATGCTGCTGCTCCCTTTTGCCGGTATAACGGCGGCGCTGACGCTCTTCGCCTGCGTGGCAGCAGGGCTCTTTCTCTTCTTTAACGCGCGGAAGCTCGGTGTAGCGGAAGCGGTGAAGGCCTCCCTCCCGTTCAGTCCCGCGGGGCTTCCCTATCTCCGTACCGCAGCGCTTCCGCTCGCGGTGGTCGCGAGCCTTGCCGTTCCCTTCGGGATGAAGGACTACTACCTGGATGTGTTGATCGTGGCGGGTATCTACATCCTGCTCGCGCTCGGTCTCAATGTCATCGTCGGCTTCACCGGCCTGCTCAATCTCGGGTTTGCCGCCTTTTACGCCATCGGCGCGTATACCTATGCCCTGCTCAACACCAAGATGGGGCTCGGGTTCTGGCCCTCGCTGCCGCTTGCTGCCGCTGCAGCGGCTCTTGCCGGGCTGCTGGTCGCGGTGCCTGCGCTGCGCCTGCGGGGAGACTACCTCGCCATCGTGACGCTCGGGTTCGGGGAGATCCTCCGCCTCGTTCTCAATAACTGGGACAGCCTGACCAACGGACCGAACGGTATAGGGGGCATAGCCCCGCCTTCGCTCGCCGGGTTTTCACTCGGTACGCTGAACGCGTATTACTACGTGGTGCTGCTTTTCGTTTTCCTGGGCATCGTCGTGATCGGAAGGGTCGAACGCTCCCGTATAGGGAGGGCCTGGGTCGCCATACGCGAAAACGAGATCGCCGCAGCCTCGATGGGCATCAATACGACACGCTACAAGCTCTATGCCTTTGCCTTCGGCACCTTCTGGGCCGGGATAGCCGGCACCCTCTTCTCGGCAAAGATGCGCTTCATCTCCCCCGAGAGCTTCACCTTCATGGAGTCGATCATGGTGCTGAGCATGATCATCCTGGGAGGCATCGGCACTATTCACGGCGCCGTGCTCGGCGCCTTTCTGCTGGTAGTGCTGCCCGAAGTGCTGCGCGAGGTCCAGGTCTACCGGATGCTTCTCCTCGGCATCGGCCTGGTCCTGCTCATGATCTTCAGGCCCCAGGGATTGATGGGAAAGACAGGGGTAACCAGATGAAAAACGATGCCCGTCATAATGAACCATGTTCATACTGGAACTGCGCGACATAACGAAACACTTCGGCGGCGTACGCGCTATCGAAGAGGTGAGCTTCAAGGTGGAGAGCGGCGCCATCATCAGCATTATCGGTCCCAACGGCGCCGGCAAGACCACCCTGTTCAACTGCCTTACCGGGATAACCAGGCCGAGCAAGGGAACCATCCACTTCGCTGATAAAGAGATATCGAGACTCCCGGCCCATGCGATTGCGGAATCGGGCATTGCGCGCACCTTCCAGAATATCAGGCTCTTCACGGATATGACGGTGATGGAGAACGTGATGGTAGCCCAGCACGCGCGCATGCGGTACGGCCTGCTGAGCGCTGTTGCGCGGGGTAAGGGCTTTCAGCAGAAGGAGCAGTCCATGAAAGAGCGGGTCTTCGAGTACCTCGAGCTCGTGGGCCTCGAGACCTTTACCGGTACGGTCGCCGGCAATCTTCCCTACGGCAGCCAGCGGAGGCTCGAGATTGCGCGGGCCCTCGCCACGGAGCCGCAGATACTCCTCCTCGATGAGCCTACCGCCGGGATGAACCCCATAGAGACGACGGAAATCATGGAGCTGATCAGGAAGATCAGGGAGCTGGGCAAGACCGTTCTGCTCATCGAACATGATATGCGCCTGGTTATGGGCATCTCGGAAAAGATCGTGGTGCTCGACCACGGCGTCAAGATCGCCGAGGGCTCGCCCGAAGAGGTGCGGAACGATCCCCTCGTCATCGAGGCATACCTGGGGAAAGAAACACATTGAAATACGAATTCTAAGCACTGAATTCGAATTTCCAAACGGGAGCTTGTTTCGGAGTTCGGATTCCGGATCTGATACGGACTATGTTGACGCTCAATTCTATACACGCTTCATACGGCCCGATAAAGGCCATCGAGGACATCTCGATCGAGGTGCGGGCAGGCGAGATCGTTTGTCTCATCGGCAGCAACGGCGCCGGCAAAACCACGACGCTCATGACAATCTCGGGTATCGTCAGGCCGGATGCAGGGATGATCGTCCTGGAAGGAGAGGATATCGTCCGCCTGACCCCGGATGAGGTCGTGGAGCGGGGCATCTCCCAGGTGCCTGAGGGCAGGAGGATATTCCCCCGCCTTACGGTGCGCGAGAACCTCGAGATGGGAGCATTCCTCAGGGTGCGTGATTTCAAGAGGAATCTCGAAAGGGTGGTCACGCTCTTTCCCATCCTCAAGGACCGCCAGGATCAGTTGGGAGGGACCCTGAGCGGCGGAGAGCAGCAGATGCTTGCGGTGGGAAGGGCGCTCATGGCGAGCCCGAAGCTCCTCCTGCTCGACGAGCCCTCACTCGGCCTCGCGCCTATCATGGTGAGCAAGATATTCAAGACCATAAAAGAGATCAACAGGGAGGGCGTCACCATCCTCCTCGTAGAGCAGAACGCGAAGGCGGCGCTTACGCTGTCGCACCGCGGCTACGTGCTCGAAAGCGGCCGTATCACGTTGCAGGGGAGCGGTTCAGACCTCCTGCACAGCGAGGCGGTGAGGAAGGCATATCTCGGGGAATAGCGCACTTCCCGGCAATCAGCTGTCAGCAATCAGCCTTCAGCTATCAGCTCAAAAAAACTTAAAAGCAGCATATAATTTATAAAGGCGGACGTGCTGCTCTTTTTTTGCCGATTGCTGAAGGCTGATAGCTGATTGCTTGCTCAAGGAGGTCTCATGAAAGCGCGGGCCCATGTCTATATTTCAGGAAGAGTGCAGGGGGTGAACTACCGGTGGTTTACTCTCGAAGTGGCCGAGGAGCTGAAGCTGGCCGGCTGGGTGAGGAATCTCCCCGACCGCCGGGTCGAGGCGGTGTTCGAGGGGGATCGGGACACGATCGAAAAGGCTATCGTGAGGTGCAAGCAGGGACCTCCGGCGTCGCGCGTCGACGATGTCGATGTCACCTGGGAAGACCGCCTCGAGGGATTCGGGGACTTCGAGATCCGGCATTAGGCGTGCTCCATCCTTATTGATAGTCTCCTGAATTTCTTGTAGGCTTAGGTCAGATGCGGTGATCCTTGAGTGGTGAAAGTTTGCCCCCGTTGTGGCAAGGGCTATTCGGGACACCTCCCCTATTCTCATGGAGACAGGCCGAATAAACGAATTCGAAAGCCCGGAAAGTATCCGTGGGCCATTCTCTCTCCATGAGCTCACCGCACTATCTCTCCAGAAAAACATGTCCTTGCATGTGCTATGAATTTTATGTACGTAATAGTATTGCATGAGGTGCCCTATGCCACGAGTGAAAGTTGATGAGGATATCAGGCCGATGTCGGAGGTCAGGACAGGAATCGCCTCTTTTCTCAAGAAGGTCCATGGGACCAAAAGGCCTCTGGTTATCACGCAGCACGGCAAAGGTGTCGTTGTCTTGCTCGATGTGCGGGAGTACGAGGCCATGCAGGAGAAGATAGAGCTCCTGCAGGACATACAGACTTCGATCAGCCAGTTGGAAGGGGGAGCGGCCGCCTGGCGCCGGAGATCAATCATCACCATTTCAGAGAGTTGTTTTACGGCAATTACCGATTATTTACCGGATCGAGAAGAGGCAGGTTTCTATCCTCACGATCAGGCATGGCAAGCAGATAGTACCCGTAGATTAAGTCTCGAAATAACATTGCACGCGGGGTGCGCCCTGCTCCCTGTGAGCGTATGCTCCACAACACGAAGAGCCAGAGGGCCGATAAAGATTGTATAATGAAGTAACCATTAGAACGAAAGGGGGCTCCTGTGGGCGCTTCGTACAACTATATAAACGATTTTCTGTACTTTGTGATAGAGCCCGATGAAAGCCGGGGGAAGGGGGCGTATATCTACTGCTCCGGGGCCGATATGTTCCGTTTCCTTCCCCTCACCAAGGGGCGGCACGGGCTGGCATCGAATTCGACTCTCCGGGGGCTCCAGCTGGTCAATCTCGGGATCAGGGACATGGCGCGCGAGAGGGGAGTGACGATAACGCCGCTCAAGGGAAATTGCGCGGAGTTCGCTCCCGGGGCGGGCGGATGGTATTCGGAGCGGCTGCTGATCGAGAACGCGCCGGATTCGTTTCCCGAGGAGATCCTTGCTTATGGCGTCATCAACCTCCTGAAGAAGATCGGCAAGGCCTGCATGCTCGACGACCCGATGCCCGATACGCTGCTCGAGCCGAAAGAGCTGCAGGCATTCATCGAGTCCCTGTGCGACAAATATCAAGGGAAGCATGACCTGAGATTCGTAGGAAAGAAGACCGCTCCTTGAGCGGGCGCGCGCTGTGTAGTGGTGCGCCCCACTGCGGCCGGCTGCGGCCAGTTAGGGAATAATCGCGTATTTTATTCCCTGGCCCTTCGACAGCTTCTCGAGCGCTGCAGGAAGCCCCTCCAGGGGATAGCTGCCGCTGATGAGCGGCGCAACACGGATCGTCCCTCCGGTCAGCAACTCATACGCTTTCTTCACATCCCGCGGGGTGAAGTGAAAGACCCCTTTCAGCGTCAACTCGTCGTAGTGCAGCCGGTAGGTGTCGTAGGTTGCTACCGTGCCCTGTTTCACGCCGCCGAAGAGGACGACCGTGCCCCCGCGGCGTACGTAATCGACGGAGGACTCCCAGACATCGATCTGGCCGGTGCACTCGAACACCGTATCGACGCCGAGGCCGTTGGTGTACTCCGGGATAAAACTCTTGAGCCCGGAGGGGAGGATGGCGGCGTCGGCGCGCAGCTGCTTTGCGAGGTCGAGCCGCTCCTGTTCGAGGCCGGTGATGACGACCGTCGCCCCCTTCTGCTTCAGCAGGAGCAGGTGCAGGAGGCCGATCGGGCCGGTGCCGATGACCAGCACGGTGTCGCCTCTTCTGATCTCGACTCCCTGCATGCCGTGGACCACGCAGGAGAGCGGTTCGAGGAATGCCGCCTCCTCGAAGCTGAGGTGAGGCGGCTTGTGGAAGAGATTCTGTTGTGCGATGTGAGAGGGGAGGAGTATATACTCGGCGAAGGCGCCCATGACCTTCGAGGTCATGATATTTTCGCAGAGATTGAAGAGCTCCTTCCGGCAGTACCGGCAGGCGAGACAGGGCGCGCTATGGACCGCCATGATCTCGTCGCCGGACTTGAATTCCGTTACGCCCTCGCCTGTCTTTGCGACGACTCCTGAAAACTCGTGCCCGCAGACACCGGGCATGGGGATCATCGGGTGGCCTCTCAGATAGGCCTTCAGATCGGTGCCGCAGGTGAGGGCGGCCCTGACCTTGATGAGAACCTCTTCCTTCCCCGGCTCGGGGACAGGGACCTCCCGCAGTTCGAGAGAGCCCGGCTTTACCAGATAGCTTGCGCGCATATAGCTGAAGTATAGTGGAATTCCCTGCGACAGTGCAATGTGCTCCGCCCCTTTTACACCGCTCTCCGAATTTTTTTCTTGACACCGAAAGGTAAGAACCTTTAGAATGAGACACAGTCTCAAAAATAAGGAGGATTCGATGAGCAAAACGTTTCTCGCCGTAATGAGCAGTCTCTTCTTCTTTTCACTGGTCTCTGCCGCATGGTCCGAAGAGGTGACCTACCGGAAACATATCAAGCCGGTCGTCGATGCCAAGTGCGCCGGCTGCCACGGCAAGGAGGCCGCTCCCGAATACTACGCCTTCAAGGAAGAGAAGGACAAGTGGCTCGCCAAGGGGCAGGGGATGCGGATGGACACCTACAGCCACCTGATTTTTTACACCGCCTGGCCCGACACCGGTGCCCTCATGCGCAGGCTTGATGACGGGAAAGGCTCCAAGGAAGGCAAGCAAGGCAACATGTACCAGTATCTCGGCGCAACCGAGGAAGAGCGGCAGCAGAACCTGAAGCTCTTCAAGGAGTGGGTCGGCAACTGGACATTGAAGCGGTGGAAGGATATCACCAAAGAGGATATGAACGGGATCAAAGTAACGTACTGATCTTCCGGGGAGAGGGGCGGGGCACTGTCTCGTCCCTCTTTTTTTGGCCTACTGATGAGAAGCAGTCTCAATAGCAAAAGGAGGGTGGCATGTGTATCGCGCTGATCGGCGGCATGGACAGGCTTGAGCGGCATTACAGAAGCGAGGCAGAGAGCTTCGGCGTAGACCTTAAAGTGTTTACCACATCCGAGAACGATATCACTGCCAAGGTCAGGCATATGGATGCATTGGTGATTTTTACCAATAAAGTCTCACACAGGGTAAAAAGAGAGGTGATGAGTGTCGCGCGAGCAAAGAGTATCCCCGTTTTCCTGTATCACTCATGCGGGGTCTGCACCCTGCGTGACTGCCTCGCTTGTCTGAAAAATCCGAAGCAGGAGGTGTGATCATGTCTGCGATTGTTTTAAGCGGCGTGGAGAAGCTTGTAACCATGTCCCCGGTACTCGAGAAGATCGGCATCAAAAACATCCATTTTTTCAACGCGCGCAATAACGATGAGCTGAGCACTCCACTCGTTGCGCTGGTCCCGTTCGTGGATGCGGTGGTGTTGGGAGAGGACGCTCATTTCTCGCCTCATATACACAGGCTTATTGATGAGGCGCTTGCACGGCATATCCCGGTCGTCGCGGAGAGTTGCATTAATGAAATTGAATACCTTTTCAAGAATTGAAACATGGAATGATCGTGTAGCGAGGAGGACAAGGAATTGTTTCAATTCTATTCAGATAGCAATAGGAGGAAAGGGAATGCTTAAGAAGGGATTATTAATCGCTGCGCTGCTGCTCATTATGAGTAACGTCGCGACGGCTAAGGATATCTTAATTACCAATGATACAGGCACGCAAGGAAAAGGCCATCTGCTTGTTGAGGTTAACAGCGAGTTTTCTTTTGACGAGGAAAGCGCTGATGGCGTTACCACAAAAGAGTCGGGGATAGAGTTCGAGTCGATATTTTCTTATGGGCTTGCGGAGAACATAGATTTCATTGTTGCGTTGCCCTATGCCTGGAACAAGGTCAAGGAGGACGGGGTCACCATACAGAAAGAAGAGGGCATTTCCGATGTAGGGCTGGAGCTAAAGTGGAGATTTTATGAAAAAGACGGACTGAGCTTTGCCCTGAAGCCGGGTATTTCGCTCCCCACCGGTGATGATGAAAAGGGACTCGGAGCCGGAAGAGCAGCATATGGCATCTTCTTCATTACGACGAAAGAGGTCCAGCCCCTCTTATTTCATCTGAATCTTGCCTACACGAGAAACGAGAACAAGGTCGACGAGAGAAAAGATATCTGGTACGCCTCCCTTTCGGGAGAGGTGGAGCTCATTAAAAAGCTCACGTTCATCGGCAACGTGGGAGTGCAGACGAATACCGATCCCGCGTCGGGCAGTCCGCCTGCCTTCATTCTCGGCGGCTTTAACTATGAGGTCACCGATGCTTTTTCGGTTAATGCCGGCATCAAGGGAGGCCTCACCAGGGCCGAAACCGATTACGCCGTCCTTACCGGTCTAGCGTGGCGGTTCTAAAAAAAGGAGGAGCGGATATGATGCCTCTCGGTCTTTTGAGCGCCGGGGAGACGGCGGAGGTGGTGGAAGTGCGCGGTCAGCACCAGGCGGGCCAGTGCTGTGCTGCGGAGAGCAAGTCCGGGTCGTGCAGCCAGACCTGCAGGATAGAGGATATGGGGCTCCGTGCCGGCAAGGTCATCGAGATGCTGAGCAACGGCGGACAAGGAGCCTTGCTGGTAAAGGTCGACGAGACCCGGCTGGCCATCGGCCGCGGCATGGCGATGAAAGTAATGGTAAGAAGATTAGCGTTCAGCAGTTAGCTTTCAGCAGTCGGCAAAATCATCTTGTAAAATGGCTGCTATCCGAGAGCTGAGAGCCGATGACTGCAAAGGGAGGGTATTATGAATCTGGCGAAGTTGAAGCCCGGAGAGAGAGGGCGCATTACGCATATCGGCGTCACCGGCCCGTTGAAGAGGAGGCTCATGGACATGGGCGTGCTCGTCGGCGAGGAGGTCAGGGTCGAGAAGGTCGCTCCGCTGGGAGATCCCATCGAGGTGACTATTAAAAATTATAACCTCTCGCTCAGGAAGAAAGAGGCTGAGGGAATTGCGGTGGAGGTGGCAGGATGAGCACAGCCGTTCGCAGCAAGGAGACAGGGACCGGGAGCGAAAGACCGCGGCTTAAAGCTCAAAGCCAAAAGACCATTACCGTTGCGGTCGCCGGCAACCCGAACTCCGGCAAATCGACGCTCATCAATGCCATCGCCGGCACGCGGCTCCATGTGGGCAACTGGCCGGGCGTGACCGTCGAGAAGAAAGAGGCGCTGTTCGACTATGAGGGCACGAAGATCAAACTGGTCGACCTCCCCGGCACCTACAGCCTCAGCCCCTACACGCAGGAGGAGATCATCGCCCGCGATTATCTCGTGCATGAGACGCCCGATGCGATCATCAACGTGGTCGATGCGACGAACCTCGAGAGGAATCTCTACCTGACGGTCCAGCTCCTGGAGCTCGGCATTCCCGTTGTCCTCGCCCTCAATATTTACGACGAGGCCGAGCAGAAAGGGTATACGATCGATGTGCGGGCGATGGAAGCACTGCTGGGCGTTGCCGTCATCCCCACGGTGGCGACGAAGAAGAGGGGTCTGAGCGATGTGATGAGGACCGCGATCGAGAGCGCTGAAAAGCCGCAGCAGCACCGGCCGAAGCGCCTCAACTACGGCGATGACATAGAGGCTGCGGCCAGGGGAGTGGAAGAGCAGATGAACCGCATCCATCCCGCTCTCATCGAGCGGTATCCCGCACGCTGGCTTGCGCTGAAGCTGATGGAAGGGGACAGCCATGTTCGCAAAGAGATCAATACCGGCAGCAGCGGCTTCATCGGCGAGGCGGTGAGGCATCTCAAGGAGGCCCACGGCGATGATATCGAGTCCCTTATGGCGGACATGCGGTACGCACAGGCAGCAGGCCTGACCCGCGAGGTCATGAAGAGGCCCGACATACGGAAGATGGAGCTTACCGAGAAGATCGACAGGGTAGTCCTCAACAGGTTCCTCGGCATCCCCCTCTTCCTCGCTGCCATGTGGCTGGTATTCAAGCTTACCTTTGACGTATCGACCCCCTTCGTCGACTGGATCGACGCCATGACCGCAGGGCCGTTCAAGCGATGGGCAGAGGCGCTCCTGGGCGCATTGAACGCCCCTGCATGGACGGCATCACTGGCAACGGACGGCATTATTGCCGGAGTGGGGTTTGTCCTTGTCTTCGTGCCGGTCATCTTCGCCATGATGTTTTTCATTACGTTTCTTGAGGGCAGCGGCTACATGGCGCGGGCTGCCTTTGTCATGGACCGGGCGATGCACGCCATCGGGCTGCACGGCAAGTCGTTCATCCCGATGCTGCTCGGTTTCGGCTGCAACGTGCCTGCCATCTATGCAACGAGGACCCTCGAGAATCCGCGGGACAAGGCGCTCACCGCACTGCTCATCCCCCTCATGTCCTGCGGCGCGCGCCTTCCGGTATATGTGCTCTTTGTCGGCGTGTTCTTCTCGGCCAATGCGGGAACGGTGCTCTGGTCGCTGTACGTACTGGGCATTGTACTTGCCGTGGTTATGGGAAGTATCTTCAAAAGGACGCTCTTCAAAGGGGAGTCGCCGATGTTCATCATGGAGCTCCCGCCGTACCGTATGCCCTCCTTCAGGAGCCTCATGATCCACACCTGGGAAAAGGGAAAGCATTTTCTGATAAAGGCCGGCACGTATATCCTCGCGGTCTCGATCTTCGTATGGTTTCTCCTCAATCTGCCGTGGGGCGTGGAGCACAAGAAAGACTCCTACCTCGGCAAGGCCGGACAGGTGATCGCTCCTGCGCTGAGCCCTCTCGGGTTCGGCAATTGGGAGGCGGCGTCCTCATTGATCACCGGGATCATCGCAAAAGAGATCGTGGTCGGCACCATGGGAGAGATCTACGCTGTCACAAGTGGGGATGAAGAGAGGACGGAAATCCCTACGCTGACGGATGACCTCAAGGAGATCGGGACCTCTTTTGCGGGGGCGGTCAGGGACTCGGCGGCCAACGTGATCTCGACCTTCGGCATAGCGAGCATATCCGCGGAGGAGGATGAAGAGCAGAGGCCGCTGCGATCGGTTGTTCAAGGCGCGTTCAGTCCGCTCTCCGCCTATGCGTTCATGACGTTTGTGCTTCTTTATATGCCCTGCGTCATTGTCGCCATAGCCATGCGGCAGGAGTTCGGCACCTGGAAGTGGTTCGGCATCGCCTTTGCGTACCAGACAGTGCTGGCGTGGGGTGCCGCGTTTGTGATCTACCAGGGCGGAAGGCTGTTGGGGCTCGAGTAATCAGAATGAGGAGGGCATCATGAACCTTACCGATGCGGTATGGATGGCGGTGATCCTGGCAGGCGCGGTATATCTCCTCTACCGCTCGGTCTGGAAAAAGAAGGGGCACTGCCAGGGATGCGATTCAGGGATATGCAATAAGAAAAGAGGAGAGGAGCAGCCGCGCTCATCTCAGGAGCTTTAACTCTCCCGTCAACTCGTCGAGGGATGCTGCTTCGGCAGGTCCGAGTCCCAAGCAGGTGATGGTTCCTGCAGGCACGACCGTCCTGCCTGCATCGGCAATCAGGGAGGCAGGGATGCCGCGCTGCCTGGCCGCCTCATCGAGGCGTTTGAGCTCTTCATCGCTCTCGGCCCTCAGGACGACCTTGGGCATCCCGCTCGCGAGCCACGCCCGCCGGGCGTCTTCGTCTGCGCTGAGAAAAGCGGCGACAGCGGCATGAGCTGCCTGGGCCGCCAGTTTGCCCCGGGGCAGCTTGAGTGATTCGTTGACGACGATAACCTGTTTCATTGCTGCGGAATATAGCATAGCCGGGACACAAAAGCAATTTCAGGGGTCCCGCGGCCCTCGTCTTCAGCAGGGTATCGGGAGAGAGAGGAATTCACCGCGCGGCGGGCTCAGGACCGGTTACGCTCTCCTGATCACCATGAGCCTCATCGCCAGGGTACGGCTGATAGCCAGCCGGGCGCCATCCACCTTTACCACCAGAGCCCCTTTGCCGTCGTTGCTCAGCATCTCGACGATCGTGCCGGCACGGAGGCCCAATCCCTCCATCCTGCAGACAAGACTGTCCGGTTCCGGTGCACTGCTGCCACTCGTGCACGGCTTGAGCACTGCTCCGCCGGGCAGCTGCCGTATCTCTGCCCGCGCTCCCGGCTGTAAAAGGCCGAGGGGCATGCCTCCAGCCTGCTCTCCTGCCGGAAGGGCGCCATCGTCCCCTTTGAGGCCCGGATAGCCGACCGCGGGGTCGCCTGATCCTCTCTTTATGCCGGCATCGAGGCCGAAAGAGTCAATTATGGTGGGATTTTCTGCTGCTTTTCTCATTGCACCCTCTCTTCAAACGTCCGTACCGGGGGATGACCCCTCACCGATAGCGGCTGTCATGTTCAGGCAGTTTCCTTCTCGAACGATTCATGCATGCCGCGACACTGCGCGATGCGCCTGGACGAGATGATACTACGCTGGAGGTGCCTTATTGTTGGAAGGGGATTTTGATACGGATAAAAAGGAAGACGTGTACGGCTGAAAGACGATGGTCCTTATTTCATGGCAGTTGAGGAGGATAGTGCTGTCCGCTGCTATGGCGCTGGCGAGGTGGGACGACACTTTGCAGAGAGGGCAATTCCTCTGAACTGTTCTGCCCTCATGGTTGTCGAAAGAGACGGCGGCAGCAGTGAGGAGCAGAAGTATCGCACAGAGGAGGGAGAGCTGTCTCGAGAACCGTTCGGGTAATAACATACTGTATTCTAAGAGGCAGGTTGCTGTTTGTCAATGGCAGGAGAGCTGGCGCTTCCTGCTACCAGCAATTATTAATGCGATTTAATGTTGTGATGCGAAGCGGTCTTGCCCGTGTCGCCGCCGCAGGTGCTGCAGTACCCGAAGATTTCGAGGCTATGCCTCACCTTCTTGAACTTCTCCTTCTGGCAGAGCTCGTCCTGCAGCATCTCGAGGGTAGGGGAAAAGAACTCGATGACCTTGCCGCACTTGATGCAGATCATATGGTCGTGATGGGCCTCCTCCGACACGCGCTCGTAGTGCGCATGCTTGTCGATCCGCTCGACCTCCTCGATGAAGCCGCACTCGATGAGGAGGGGGATTGTCCGGTACACCGAGGCGCGGGACACCTTCGAGCCTTTCGTCTTGAGCCTGACGAAGAGCTCCTCGGGGTCGAAGTGGCCCTTGATGCTCATGATCTCGTCGATGATCTCGTCACGCCCCTTGGTGGCTTTGAGCCCCTTGGTGCAGAGGAACTCTCTGAACTTCTCCTTTGGCATGCAATCACCTCCCCCGGCTATAGTGCGACATTGAAATAACGCAGCAACCAGTTCAGTGCCCCGCCGAAGAGAAAGGCGAGGGGAAAAACGATGCCGATGACCCAGAGGGTCGTCTTCAAGCCCCGCTCTTTGATGATCATGAAGAAGCTGGCGAGGCAGGGAATGAACAGCGTTATGGTGACGAGACTCACCAGCGCCTGTATCGGCGTGAGCAGACCGTCCTCGAAGAGCTTGAAGAGTCCTGCCGCACCGTAATCCCTCCGCAGGAAGCCGAGGATGAAGGACTCCGTCGTCTTCTCGGGAAGGCCGAGGAGCGTAACGACGACGGGCGAGGCGATCTCCTGGAGCATCGCGATGAGATTCAGCTTATGGAGCAGGAAGAGGATGAGGGTGCCGAGGATGAAGAGCGGCACCGCCTCTTTCAGATACCACTCGATCCTGCCGAGGGTCTTTACGAGGATGTTGCCGATATTGGGCATACGGATCGGCGGTATCTCGAGGAAGAACTCGGTCCTCTCCCCGGGAACGAGCTTCGAGGCGAGGAAGCCCGAGATGAAGAGGATGACGATGATGCTGCTCATCCAGATGACGGCCGCTTTGAGCGAGAGCGCCCCCAATATGCCGAGGATGACTCCCAGCTGCGCCGAGCAGGGGATCGCGAGCGCGAGGAGAAAGGTCGTGATGATCCGGTCCCTCCTGGTCTCGAGGATACGCGAGGTCATGACCGCCATGGTGCCGCAGCCGAGGCCCAGGATCATCGGCAGCACCGCCTTGCCGTTGAGCCCCATGACATTGAAGACCCGGTTGCTCATGATGGCGAGCCGCGGGAGATAGCCGCTGTCCTCGAGGAGAGAGAAGGCGATGAAGAAGGTCGCAGTAATGGGCAGGATAATCGCGATCGCATAGGTGAGGGCGACCGTAATCAGCCCGTACTCTCCGACGAGCAGCTCCTGAACAATACCGATGGGAATCAGAAGCTGCACCACCTTGGTCGCCATCGGATTGATGTAGCCGTTGAAGAGCGTCTCCTCGAAGAAATCGACGAGCGTGCCGGCCCCGAAGACGCCGACGAACTGGTAGATGCCGTAGAGCACGCCGAGCAGGAGCGGAATGCCGTAGAGCGGATGCATGCTGATCCTGCCGATGAGGGCGAGGAGCTTGCCTCCCTCCGGCCCCGCTTTTCTGACGACGCTCCCGACGATCGCTTCCGCTGCCTCGATGCGGGCCTTGTTTATCACGTAGCCTGCCGGCTCTTTCATCGCGAGCTTGCATTCGTCGCGGAGCGCTTCTATTTCGAGGAGGGCGGCCTCTTTGAGATTGCTTTTCAGCCAGTCCCGCAGGCTCTCGTCTTCGGAAAGGACCATCACCGCAAGGGACCGCTGCGAGACGGCAGCGGAGGGGAGCAGCCGCCCGATCTTTTCGATATAGTCCTCGATGACCGGGTGATAGGTGATCCGGACCGTCGGCCTCCCGGGCGAGAGCATGGATTCCCGCAGCTCCTTGATCCCTTTACGCTGCGGGGCGATGGTGCTCACCACATTGATGCCGAGCATCTGCTTAAGCCGCTCGGTATCGATGGTAATGCCCTTGTCCATCGCCTCATCGACCATGTTCAGGTCGAGGACGATCGGAATGCCCATCTCGGCGAGCTGGAGGGTTATCATGAGGGTCCTCTTGAGATTTTTTGCGTCCCCTACCTGCACCACGGCCGAGGGGGCCTCGGTCAGGAGGATATCCCGCGTCACCTTCTCGTCCTCGCTCATGGGGATGAGGCTGTTGACGCCGGGGGTATCGACGAGGACGAGACGTTTACCGTCGAGGGCGATATTGCCCTGGGTGATCTCGACGGTCGTCCCCGGGTAATTGGACACGGTCACGTACTTGCCGGTGAGGAGGCCGAAAATAACGCTCTTGCCCACGTTGGGATTGCCGATGAGCGCAATTTTCTCGAGCTCGCCGTGCTGCTTCTTCGCCTTTACCGCTGCTGCCTCTGCTTTCAAAACGCCTCCTGCAGGAATCCGGGAACGCAATCCAGTGAGAATAAATCTCAATTACAATTGTAGAAAAGGTACGATGATTTAATCAAGCGGAAAATGCCGGTCCGGTCCAATCTTGTCTTCTGCGACCGGTATCCTGTATCCTGTCTAGAGTGGTGTTGTTACTGCTTGCAATTTGCCGTTATGCCGAAAGAGCAGTGAATATCGGGGAAAAAGCCATAAAGTTAAGGATAAACGATGTCTAAACCGCAGGCGCTCATCTTCCGTCTTCTTGCCGTGCTTTTCACGATAGCCGTTCTGGCCCCTGAAACGACTGCCCAGGACCCTCCCAGGGGGCCGGCGAAGGGCCTTTCCGGCGCTGCCGGGGCCGTGACGGTGCGCATCGGCAAACATCCCGGCTTCATGCGGATTGTGCTCGAAGCGACCGAAGAGCAGGTGCAGAATGCCTCGGTGATGTTCTCCGGAGAGAGCGCCGTCAAAGTGGTCTTCCCCTCGCCCGTCGCCTTCAGAGTGGTCCAGAAAGGCGCTTCCCAGAAGACCCTGCCGCCGGGGAGCAAGATACCCCATGAGGCGGAGAAGGGAGTCAGGATCACGGCAGGGGGGACGTACTGCGTGATCGTTATCGACGGGCTCGATGATATCAGTGTCTCGAAATTCTCGGCGCCCTCGCGCCTCGTCATCGACGCCTACACGGTCCAGGCCGCCCCGCCTCCTGCGCCGAGCGCGCCCGCAGCGCCTGCAGAGCGGCCCGCAGGCGAGCGGATGGTCGAGAGCGCCGCTGGTGTGATCGAGGCGCTCGATATTCCGTATTCGTCGTTCGTTATCGATGCAGGGCATGGCGGTCTCGACAGCGGCATGCAGTTCGGCAAGGCCGCTGAAAAGGATATCGCACTCTCCTTTGCGAGAGACCTCGCCGCGGTGCTGGGCAAGAAGGCGAAGAAGGTCTCCCTTACCCGGAAAGGAGACCAGGTCATGACGATACGGGAGCGGGTCAGGATAGCGCAGCAGAAGGCGCCCGAGCTGCTGATCAGTTTCCATGTCGCCTCCGGGAACGAGCTGGTCGTCTACACGGCGGCGAAGAGGGCGGGGGGGCAGGCTGGCGGTGTTCAGAAGAGGCTGCTGACGGCCGAAGGCGACCCGGCTGCGGCGTTCGCCCGGGCGCTCGTACAAAGCGTCAGGAGCGAGTGCAAGGTAGAGGCCCGGCATGAGCGGCTCCCGCTGCCGCTCCTCACGCATACTGCGGCGCCGGCGCTCCTGGTGGAGCTCCCCAGCCCCGAGCGGTTCAGCTACGACGGGAAAAACAAGGCGAGGCTTATCAAGGCGATCCTCCACGGCATCGCAGCGGTCCCGATGAACCAGAGCCAGGGGTAGGGGGACAAGAGGTCGCTCGCGACGGCCGCTTATGGAGAACAAGAAATACATAGTCATCGCCGTAGTGCTCCTGATCGTTGCAGGCGCTGCCGGGTGGCTTGCCACGCAGTACTACTTCTCGCCCGGCAGTGCAGGCCCCCTGTCGGTCCTGACGCAGGGCGAAGGGCTGTCCAGGCCGCACGGGAGCGCTGCCGCCGGTCCTGAAGCCGGGGGAGAGGCCGGACTGCACGCGGACACCGATGCCGTCCCGGTCAAGATATTCACCCCCTCGGCGGGGAGTGTCGCCGTGGAAGAGGTGCAGGTCCCGAACAACCCGGTACCGGTGAAGATGGCCGAGACCGTTCTTGCGGAGTATTTCAAGCGGCTGAAGAACGGCCCCCGGGACATCAAGGTGCTCGGCGTCTACCGCGACAGGAGAAATACGCTCTACGTCGACCTCTCCGATGATTTCCGGAGAAAATTCTCGGGGGATGCACGGGAAGAGTATACCCTGCTCGGCTCCCTCTTCGATACGATCGTCACCAACGTCATCGGAGTCGAAGATGTCCGGCTGCTGATAGAGGGAAAAGAGGTCGAGAGCGCCGGAGGACATTTCAGCATCCTTTCTCCGCTGAAAGAACTAGTGAAAGAGGAGCATAACGAGGATACCCCGCAGCACCCGGCGAGCTCGTGACCCGTACGCCGGTCATGATCGAGGACAGGGGATGCGGGCTCTCCGCGCCGAACAAGCATCCATGAAGAACTGTTCAGCCCCCATAGGTATTTTTGATTCAGGCATCGGCGGTCTCACGGTCCTCAAGGAGATATCCCGGATACTGCCGCAGGAGCGTATCATCTATCTCGGCGATACGGCGCGCGTCCCGTACGGCATCCGCTCTCCCGAGACCGTAACGCGCTATTCTTTCGAGTGCAGCGGGTTCCTGATACAGCAGGAGATAAAGCTCCTCGTGGTAGCCTGCAATACGGTGTCCGCCATCAGCCTCGCTTCGATCCGTGAGAATGTTTCGATTCCCGTGATCGGCGTCATCGAGCCCGGTGCCCGGGCCGCGGCAGCAGCGACGCGGAGCGGCAAGATCGGCATCATAGGAACGGAAACCACTATACGGAGCAGCGCCTATGTCAAAGCCATTCAGGCGCTGGATAAGGACCTGGAGGCCTTCGGCATGGCCTGCCCGCTCTTCGTCCCCCTTGTCGAAGAGGGTTGGACCGACGGCCCCATCGCCCGTATGGTGGTGGAGAAGTACCTGTCCGGCATGGTCGACAAGGAAGTGGATACGCTCGTTCTCGGCTGCACCCATTACCCGTTGCTCAAGGGCGTCATCCAGGAGGTCATGGGAGAGGTCCGCCTGATCGATTCCGCTGTCGAGACGGCGCTGGTGGTGCAGCGCATGCTCGCCGACACGGACCTGCTCGGGCCGAGCGGAGACCCGGCCCCGACGAGATTCTTCGTGACCGACTCGCCGGATAAGTTCATCGCCGTCGGCGAGCGGTTCCTGCAGAAGAGGATCGAGGACATAGACAAGATATCGTTATAGTGCCGGGTGTTGTCGAGGCATACGTTAACCACAGGATTCAGGAACTTTTACAGTAAATACGGTACCTGCAACGGAGGTGTGAATGAGGCCCGACGGACGAAGGAATGACGAGTTGCGAGCGGTGAAGATCACCCGGAATTTCATTGCTACGGCAGAGGGGTCAGTGCTGATCGAGGTCGGCAAGACGCGGGTCATCTGCACCGCATCGATAGAGGAAAAGGTGCCGCCGTTCCTGAGAGACCAGAAGAAGGGGTGGGTCACCGCTGAGTACGGAATGCTCCCCCGGTCGACACAGAACAGAATGATGCGGGAGTCCACATCCGGTAAAGTGGGGGGGCGGACCCAGGAGATCCAGCGGCTGATCGGCAGGGCGCTCAGGGCCGTCGTCGACCTCAGGCTGCTCGGAGAGCGGACGGTATGGATGGACTGCGATGTCATTCAAGCCGACGGCGGCACGAGGACGGCATCGATCACCGGTGCTTATGTAGCCTTCAGCGATGCCATAAAGTATGCCATGGCAAAAGGCATGATCGACAAGAGCCCGATAAAGGATTTCCTCGCGGCTGTCAGCGTCGGGATCATCGAGAACGAGGCGCGGCTCGATCTCTGCTATGCCGAAGACGCCGCCGCCGAAGTCGATATGAACGTCGTCATGACCGGGAGCGGAAAGATCGTTGAAATACAGGGCACTGCGGAGTCGCAGGTCTTTTCACGGCAGATGCTCGACACGATGCTGTCCCTGGCCGAAAAAGGCATAGGTGAGCTGATCGCCCTCCAGAAAGGGATAGTTTAGTATAGATATGGTAAAATAAAGAAAAAATGTACCTTTCGTGCATAACGTAGCCAGTAAAGAAGATAAAGGAAGATGAACGATGCAAAGTAAGAGTATGTATAAAAGCCTGTTTGTTTGGTTGCTCATCGGGATGGCCATGATCCTTCTCTTCAATCTCTTCAACGTGCCGCCCAAGACCGAAAAAGAGATGATCTTTTCCGACTTCATCGCCAAGGTCGAGGCAGGGGATATCGAGGAGGTCACGATCAAGGAGAATCACATAACCGGGCGCTTGAAAGACGGCAGCAAGTTCAGGACCTATGCGGCGGACTATCCCGATATGGTGAAGGAGCTGCGTGGCAAAGGTATAAAGATAACCGCCAAGCCGCCGGATCAAAACCCCTGGTATGTCAGTTTCTTCTTCTCCTGGGGACCCATCATCTTCCTCGTGCTCGTCTGGGTCGTCTTCATGCGCCAGATGCAGATGGGGGGCAACAAGGCCATGTCCTTCGGCAAGGCCAAGGCCAAGCTCGTCTCGGACAAGGCGGTGAAGATCACCTTTGCCGACGTGGCCGGCGTGGAAGAGGCGAAGTCGGAGGTCGAGGAGATCATCGAGTTCCTGAAGGACCCCCAGAAATTCTCGAAGCTCGGGGGCAAGATCCCGAAGGGCGTGCTGCTGGTCGGCCCTCCCGGAACAGGAAAGACGCTCCTCGCCAAGGCGATTGCGGGCGAGGCGGGGGTCCCCTTCTTTTCGATATCGGGCTCGGACTTCGTCGAGATGTTCGTGGGCGTCGGCGCCTCGCGGGTGAGGGACCTCTTCGACCAGGCAAAAAAGAACGCGCCCTGCATCATCTTTATCGACGAGATCGATGCCGTGGGGCGGCACCGCGGAGCGGGGCTCGGCGGCGGCCACGACGAGCGGGAACAGACCCTGAACCAGCTCCTCGTCGAGATGGACGGCTTCGAGGGCAATGAGGGCGTTATCATTATCGCGGCGACGAACAGGCCCGACGTGCTCGATCCCGCCCTCCTGAGGCCGGGACGGTTCGACCGCCAGATCGTGGTGCCGACTCCCGATGTGAAGGGCCGGCTCGAGATACTCAGGGTGCACACGAAGAATATCCCCATTTCACCCGATGTAGACCTCGAGAAGATCGCCCGCGGAACGCCGGGCTTTTCCGGCGCCGACCTCGCCAACCTGGTCAACGAGGGCGCCCTCATCGCGGCGCGCAAGTCCAAGGACAAGGTCGACATGCACGACTTCGAGTTCGCCAAGGACAAGGTCCTGATGGGCGTCGAGCGGCGGAGCATGGTGCTGAGCGCGGACGAGAAGAAGAACACCGCCTATCACGAGGCGGGCCATGCGCTCGTCGCCAAGCTGACCCCCGGCACCGACCCGATCCACAAGGTGAGCATCATCCCGCGGGGAAGGGCGCTCGGCGTGACGCAGCAGCTGCCGATCGACGACCGCTATACCTATTCGCGGGACTATCTCGAGAAGACCCTGAAGGTGCTGCTCGGCGGAAGGGCTGCGGAAGAGCTGGCCCTGAACCATATGACTACCGGCGCAGGGAACGACATCGAGCGGGCGACCGAGCTCGCGCGGAAGATGGTCACCGAATGGGGCATGAGCGAGAAGCTCGGTCCGCTCACCTTCGGCAAGAAGGACGAGCAGATTTTCCTCGGCCGCGAGATCGCGAAGCACAAGGACTACAGCGAAAAGACCGCTATCGATATCGACGAGGAGATCAGGGCGATCGTCACCCAGGCCTATCAGCGCGCAAAGGGCGTCCTGAAGGAGAACTACGGACTCCTCGAGGCGCTGGCGCAGGCCCTCCTCGAAAAGGAGACGGTGGACGGACAGGATATCGACAGGCTGATAGAAGCGGAGCGTGCGGGGAAGCCCCTCGGCGCTCTCGGCGGCGGACTCCTGGAGTCTCCTGCGGGCAGCGCCTCGTAGTCCCAGGCCCGGGGCAGGTGAAGCTGAGAGAGAATCTCTATCTGCCCCGGTAAACAGAATGAAACTCTCGTGGGCGAGCTTCTGCCTCGACTTCAGTAAGAAGACCTATATCATGGGGGTGCTCAACGCCACCCCCGATTCCTTTTCCGACGGCGGCCGCTATTTCGACCGGGAGCGGGCCGTGGATCATGCCTATCGGCTCATAGAGGACGGTGCGGATATCCTCGATATCGGCGGTGAGTCGACGCGGCCCGGCTCGGAGCCGGTCCCGGTCGATGAAGAGATACGGCGGACCGTGCCGGTCATCGAGGCTGTTGCGCGGAAGATCACCGTCCCCCTCTCGATCGATACCCGCAAGGCGGAGGTCGCGCGGCGCGCGCTCGACGCCGGGGCCTCGATGGTGAACGATATCAGCGGCCTCAGGTTCGATCCCGCTATGCCGGAGGTGGTCGCTGCCGCCCGCGTCCCGGTCGTGCTCATGCATATCAAGGGGAAACCGGAGGATATGCAGCAGCATCCTGTTTACGAGGCCCTCATCCCCGAGATCATGGATTACCTCAGGACCGGGATACGCATCGCCGGCGATGCCGGCATTCCGGAGGAGATGGTCCTCATCGATCCCGGGATCGGGTTCGGGAAGACCTTTGACCATAACCTCGAAATCCTCAACAGACTGCGTGAATTTTCCGGGTTGGGAAGACCGATTGTCATGGGAGTATCGAGAAAGGCCTTTATCGGCAAGATACTCGATAACGCCCCCGCAGCGGAGCGGGTCGAAGGCACGGCGGCAGCGGTCGCGATCTCGATAGCCAACGGAGCGCATATAGTCCGGGTGCACGACGTGAAGGAGATGGCGAAGGTCGCGAAGGTCGCCGATGCGATAACGAGAATGCGGATGCCTGTCACGGCCTGACATACCTTCACTATGTCCGGGTTACGGCATGGAGTGATCGGCTTTCGTCGGACGTGTCTGGGTTCTCTAGGGGCAAAGCAGGGTCTTGCCCCACGCCCTTGGTCATTCCTGAAGGCTGCATATTCTCTCTCAGATATCGAATTGGAGCAAACGGCTAATTCACGTCCGACGAAAGCCGATCACTCCATGCCGTAGTGCTATTTTTCATCCGAAAGGAGCGCTTATGACCGAACGGGATTTCAAGTACCGGCGCGAGGACTTCGGCCCGCTTCCGGTGACGCTGCACCATCTGACGATCTCCCTGAGCTTCTTCAGCGATTCCGTCGAGGCGACCAACTGTCTCGAGATGAGCGCGCGGCAGGAGCTCAGCGAGCTCCCTCTCGACGCCAACAGCCTCGAGATCCTCTCTGTCGAACAGGTCACAGGCCCCGAAGACCGGCAGGGGACCCCCCTGCGCTACGACTACCAGAGGGAGAGGAACAAACTGGTCGTGCTCCTGCCGCAGAGGGTTGCGCCCGGGGAGAGATTCTTCGTGAGGACGAAGACCCGCTGCTTTCCCTCCGATCACCTCCTGGAGGGGATATACAGGGATGCGACACCTCCCGGCAAGCCGCAGCAGTATATGTCACAGTGCCAGCAGTGGGGATTCCAGCGCATCATGCCGATCTTCGACGACTGCCGTGCGAAGTGCACCATGACGACGACCCTCGAAGCGGACAGCGCCTATACCCATCTCATCAGCAACGGCAACATCAGCCGCCGCACGAATCCCGGGGGAAGGCCGGCGCCCAAGCCGGGCGACCCGAAACGGCAGGTCATTACCTATGAGAATCCGCTCCCGATGGCGCCCTATCTCTTCATCGCCTGCGCCGGGACCTGGGACACCCTCGTCGACAGCGTCACCTATCCGTCGGGGAGGACGGTGCGCCTCGAGTACCTCGTGCCCCCCGGCGCGGTCGACGAGGTGCGCGTACCCATGGAGATACTGAAGGCGTCGGTGCTCTGGGTCGGCAGGACCCAGGATTACGAATACACCGGCGATACCTATCGCACCATCTGCATGAACAAATCGAATTTCGGGGGTATGGAGAACGTCGGCAACACCACGATCGTCACCGACGCCGCGCTCATCAACGAGCATACCCTCGACACGGCGCTGCTCTACGCCCATGCGGTGATCGTGCACGAATTCGAGCACAACCAGTGCGGCAGCGAGACGACCATGGATACGCCGTTCGATGTCTGGCTCAACGAAGCCTATACCGTGGATGTGGAGCGCCAGTTCATGGCCGATGTCTTCACTCCCTCCTTCGTGCGCCTGCAGCAGGTGGACAGCATCCGCAATCCTCTCCTCGGCCCCCTGGCGATCGAGGACGCAGGGCATGCCGGGAGGATCGTCCGGGAGGGATTCAACGACCCCGATGAGCTCATCGACAGCGTCACGTATGTGAAGGCCGCCGAGGTGATCAGGATGCTCCGCCTCGTCATCGGCGCCGAAGACTTCATCAAGGGCAAGACGCTCTACTTCACGCGGTATCATAACGGCAACGCCACGACGGACCAGTTCTTCGCCTGCTTCGAGGAGGCCTCGGGTATCTCCCTCGAACAATTCAAACGGCAGTGGCTCTATATCATCGGCTATCCGAAGGTGAGCGCCACGACCCATTACGATCCGTCGTCGAAGAGCTGCCGCATCCGCTTCCGGCAGGCGGTGAAACAGGACCAGCAGTCCTTTCATCTCCCCCTCGAGCTCGCACTCGTAGACCGGCAGGGGCGCGATATGCCGGGAACGCATCAGGTCTTCCAGCTGAAAGAGAGCGAAGCGGAGCTGCTGATCGAGCGGGTCGACGAGGCGCCTGCATTCGCCTCGATGAACCGGGGCTACTCCTTCTACGGCACCTTTCAGCACGAGAACGCGTCGCCCGAGGCGAGGATAGCCCAGGCGCGGCTCGACCCCGATGTCTACAACCGGATCGATGCGATGCGGCAGCTGACTGACCAGGAGCGCATCGCCCTCCTCGAGAGCCTGGATAAGGGGACTATCGGCGACGTGAGCGCGGCGTGGCTCGATCTTTACGGCGAATTCCTCGCCGATCCGGCTCTGCCTGCATCGCTCAAGGCGTACTTTCTCCGCATCGACGAGCAGCCGGTAAACCGCGCCTACAGCACCTGGTACCAGGAGCTCGTCGCCGCACGGGAAGCACTCATGAAGGCGGTGAACCGCCGTTATCGCGACCGGCTCGTCAGGGAGTTCCGGCGCATCGATACCTATTCGGCTGCGCCTGCCGCCTCACCGGGCAGCGGCATCGAAGAGCGCATGCTCAAGAACGTGCTGCTCGATCTGATCGTTATCGACGACTCTCCTGAGAGCCATCGCCTTATCCATGAGCATTTCGCTGCGGCGACTGCGGCCACTGATCGTGTTGCAGCGCTCCTCGCCCTCAACCGGAGCTCGGCCCCCCGGCGGAGGGAAGCGCTCGAAGAAGTGTACGAGAAGTGGCGTCACCATCTGAGCGGCTACGCCAATTACCTTCGCATCGTGTCGAGCGGGACCCGTGAGGATGTCTTCGACATGATCGAGGCCGAAAAGCGGCGTCCAGGGTTCGACATTACCCAGCCCACATGGAGCAGGGCGCTGTTCCTCCCCATGGCGGCAAACAACAAGATGGTCTGGACAGACCGGGGCATCGCGTGGGTTGCGGCAACGGTGGTAGAGCTGGCCCCCATCAATGCAACGACGACGGGGCGGCTGCTCACCACCTTTCAGCACGTCCGGTCATTGAAGCCCGCGCTCCGGGGGAAGGCAGCGGACGCCCTGGAGCGTATCGTCGGGAACGTTTCGCCCGAGAAGAGCCCGGCTGTTTACGGCCAGGCGAGGACGTATCTGGCGAGTGTTGCCCCGTAAGAGTGTGGAGTTATCCGGCGTCTGCCTGCGGCGCGGCAGGAGGCGCTGCAGGCTGCTGCGGCGCAGGGGCGGGTGCTGCCGGCGGCCTCACCGGCTGAGCAGCAGGGAGGGGCCTCTCATAGTACTCGACGGGGTCGAAATTCCCCAGCGGCCTGGTGAAGGTAAACTTGGCAGGGGCGACGATGAGCTGGCGGGCGGCGTTCTCCGTGCTGCCGCTTATGAGAGCAAAAGGCAGAGAGGCGATGAACACTGCGGTGCCGACGGCGATGGCGACGATCCCCACCGGTCTGACGATGAGCGTATCTGCCATGATCGAGCCTGCCCCCCCGTCAGCGGCAAAAGAGAGCGTCGAGGTGAACAGGACAGCAAGCGAGAGAATGAGGGCGATGATTGTTCTCATAGTATCCTCCATGACCCTTCGGTATCGCCGCATCCCCTGCCGGTTGAGGTGAGGGAAGGGCGCTGCGTTACTTCCATTATAGGGCAAAGGACGGGCGATCTTCAATGAGATCAAAGGGCGATCACCGGGCGGCTGCCGGTGCTTCCGCAGGGGATTTGCAATAATCCGGGGCGTCTGGTTCACTACGGTAACGGCATGCATGATACTATCCCTGTAATTTACCTGCTCGACCTCTTCGGTGTCGTCGTCTTCGCCGTCACCGGCTCCCTGGCCGCAGGGAAAAAGAGGATGGACCTCTTCGGCGCGGTGGTGCTCGCTCTCGCAACAGCGCTGGGGGGCGGAACTCTGCGCGACCTCATCCTCGGAGCGCACCCGGTCTTCTGGATCGCCGACCCGACGTATATCGTCGTAGCGTCTGTCGCCTCCATCCTGACCTTTGCGCTGGCCCGCTTCCTCGGCCCGCTCGGCAAGCTGCTCAAGGTGGCGGATGCCTTCGGGCTTGCCGTCTTCACGGTCATCGGGGTCCGCAAGGCGCTCGGCCTCGATATCGCACCCCTCATCAGCGTGATCATGGGCGTGATGACCGGCGTTGCCGGCGGCATGATACGGGATATGCTTTCGGGGGAGATCCCGCTCATCCTCCGTACCGAGATCTATGCTACCGCGTCGCTCTGCGGCGCCGCCGCCTTTGCGCTGCTCTCTCCCGTGGTCGCCTCCGAGCGCGTGGTCATTATTGCTGCGGCAGCGATCATCCTGGTCTTGCGGCTTGCCGCCATACACTGGAAGCTCTCCCTGCCCACCTTCCCGTTTTCGGAGTGAGGAGGCCCCTCACCCGGGAGGAACTCCCGCGCACTTGCATTTTGCATCCCCCTATGCTCCAATTTTATTAGAGAGGCGTTTCGCATCCTCTCTTTCGTATGAACCGCTCACGCTGCTCCAACGAATCCTCGCGCGCTGCACCCGTTTACCCGGAACGGCTTGTGTCCAGCTTCTGGATATCTCCGGCAGTGGCGCGTCCCGGCGTTTTTACGCAAGGGGGGCAGGGGCATCTTTCGTACAAGAGGAGGTACTGATGGATATTCTGGCATTGCTGAAAAAAGATCATGAAAGCGCATTGATGCTGTTCGATGAGCTCGATCAGATCATGGAACGGGGGACAAAAAAACAGGGCAGGCAGGAACATGTTTTCAACCAGCTCCGGCAGGAGCTCGAAATGCACATGCTGGGCGAGGAGGATGTCTTCTATCCGCTGCTCAGCGAGGACGAGGATACCCGTCCCATGATACAGGACGCCCTGGAGGAGCACCGGCGGGTCAAGCTCCTCCTGACCGATATCGGACGCATACCGAGGGGCGAGCGGTGGAACGACCGGCTCAAGGATTTGAGAAAGAGCGTGGAGCAGCATATCGAGGAGGAGGAGGACGATATTTTCGAGCGTGCAGAGGACCTGCTCGGGAGCGACCAGCGGGGCATTATGGGCAACCGGGTGATGGAGATCAAAGAGGAGCATATGGCTGCTTCATCACGGTAAGCGGAACGGAAGCAGGATCAGGAAAGGAGGAGACGATGAAATTCGATGAATTCCTTAAGAGGGTGCAGAGCCTTACCGGCATCGATTCGACTGGTGAGACGATGAGGGCTATCAGTGCCACCCTCGAGGTGCTCGGCCAGCGGCTGGTCAGGGGCGAGGCAGAAGACCTTGCAGCGCAGCTTCCGGCTGAGCTCCAGGCGTGCCTGCTCAAGGAGCGGGGCCCCCAGCGCTTCGAGCTCGACGAGTTCTTCAGGCGTATCGGAGAAAAGGAAGGCATCGGTCGCGACCTGGCGGAGAAGCATGCACGGGTCGTTTTAGCGATGATGACCGAGACGGTGAGCTCGGGCGAGATCAAGGATGTGCTCTCCGAGCTGCCGAAGGAGTTTCACGAGCTTTTCAAGCCCGTATCGGTGGGAGCAGCATGAGCGCCCGCCGGTTGCGCGAGAGAGGGATTATCCATCGTGTTCAATGATAGAAGGGATGCGGGAGTACAGCTCGCCGAACGGCTGAAGGAGTACCGGGACCGGCATGATGTCCTGGTGCTCGCTCTTCCGCGAGGCGGCGCGGTCACCGGCTCCGAGATCGCCTCCCGGCTCAATGCGCTCTTCGATATCATCATTGTGCGAAAGCTCGGCTTTCCCGGCCAGCCGGAGCTTGCCATAGGAGCGGTTGCGGAGACGGGTACGGTCGTTTTGAATCACGATATCATCTCGATGTTCACCATTACGGACGAGTATATCCAGGCCGAGGTCTCCCGGCAGAATGAAGAGATAGCCCGCAGGATCGAGCGCTATCGGGGCGGCGCTTCCCTTACCGGGCTCCGCGGCAAGACGGTTATTCTCGTCGACGACGGCGTCGCCACGGGCGCGACGATGAAAGCGGCGATCACCGCCCTCCGGAAAGAGGAGATCGGCCGCATGGTCGTTGCCGTTCCCGTTGCCCCGCCCGAGACGGCGGAGGTATTGAAACATATGGCCGATGAGTTCATCTGCATGGAAACGCCCCTCTCGTTCATGTCCGTAGGGAGTTACTACCGTGATTTCACCCAGGTGACCGATGAGGAGGTGGTCGCGCTGTTGCAGGAGTCGATGGCCCTCAGCGCAGCCCGGAACGGGTAAGGGAGAGAGCGGGTCCTGCCCAAGGCTATTCCGCGTAGCTCCTCCAGCGGGAATCTCACTTCGGCGCCACTTCGGCATCGACGCTATGTTCTCTTCCCTCCCGCAGGAAGATGATCCCGATACGGTTTCCCGGGCTGAGGGACTTGAGCACATTCGAAAGGTCCTTCAAACTGTTCACCGGGGCTGCGTTGATGCGTATAATGATGTCGCCCTCCTTCAGACCGCAGATCTCTGCAGCCGAGCCCGGCACGACTCCCGAGAGGCGGCACCCGGCGCCGCTGAAGGTGAAGTCCGGGATAGTGCCGAGACTCACCCGCCGTTCTCCTTTCGCCTCCGCAGCTTCGCTTCCTCTCTTACGGTCGGCCGGGGTGAGCGGCTCCGGACGGGAGGCGAGGTATTCGATCGCTTCCTTTGCTACCGATGCCGCCTTCACGAGCCCTTCTGCGTCGGTCTTGTCAGCGGTATCGGTGGGACGGTGATAGTCGGGGTGCGGTCCGCTGAAGAGCTGTATCGCGGGAATGCCCGCCTCCTCGAAGCTCACCTGGTCGCTCGCGTCGAGCCGTTCGGCAACCGCCTCGATCTCGATTCCCGTGACAAAGCCGGCGCCCCTGACGATGGGGAGCCACTCCTTTGCCGTATCGCTGCCGAGCACCAGCAGCTTCCTCTTCCCCAGGCGGCCGACGGTATCGAGGTTGATCATGGCCCGGGACGATGCAGCAGGAAAGCGTTGCTGCCGGGCGATATACTGCTTCGATCCTCTTCTGCCCGCCTCCTCGCCGCTGAAGGCGACGAAAATGACGGTCCGGTCGGGATTCGTGCTGCTGCCGAGCACGCGGGCCAGCTCCAGGAGCACCGCCACGCCGCTCGCGTTGTCGTCGGCGCCGGGATGTACTTTCCCTTTGTTGCCCTCCCGCACGTCGGGCCAGCCGAGGCCGAGGTGGTCGTAGTGCGCACCGATGACGATGCTCTGGCCGGCCCACTCCGCTCTCTTTCCGGGAAGGATGCCGACGACATTCCTGAGCGATGCCGCGGCTTCGGGCTCTCCCCCCCGTTCGCTCCAGGTCTGGAAATAGCTCTCTTCAGTCTCTCCTCCCGGCATGAGTCCCGCCTCCCTGAACCTCTCGGCGATGTGCGCTGCCGCCAGTTCGAGCCCTTCGGAGCCGAAACCCCTTCCCTTGAGCTCGTCGCCCGAAAGGAACCGCACCGTCTCCATCATGCGCTCTGAGGAGAAGACCTTCGGCAGCGCTGCCAGCGGTTCCCGGGCGGCGAGCGCGGCCCGTTCCACCCGCTTTACCGCGCCACCCCTGCCGGGCAGAAAGACGGTCATCGGCGAATCGACGACCGGCCACCGGCCTTTCGCTATATTGACGGGCTCATCGCCCTCGAAGCCGAGATAGCTGTACTTGTGATAGTGAGGGAGCTTCCGGCCGAGGCCGGGCAGCGCCTTCACGGTATCGGCGGCTATGAAGAGGAGGGCCATACTGCTGTTCTTCGCATTGCGCGCCGTCAGTACGACCGCATGGTTGCCGCGAGGAATATCGGTTGCTTCTACGCGAATACCGTTGCCCTGCGCTGATGCGCCATAGCGCTCCATGGTCTTGAGCGCCTCCGCTGCAAAACGATTCTCCCAGCCGACGACCGCTACCGCGCGGTCGGCAGGGAGCTTCCCGATCTCTGTATCGAGCTTTATCTCTGCCGTATCAGGTCCCGAGGCTGCGAGCATTCTTGCAAAATCGCGGTATCCCCGGAGCAGCGGCGCCTTGGCGGACGCGGGGAGGAGGATCAGCATCTTCCGGGCCCCGAGGGCCTGCGAAAGCGCGGGAGGGATCTCGTCGAGATCGAGCCTGCGGAAGAGATCGAACTCGGGATCGAGATCGAGCCGCACGGGGCGGGCGGGTACCGGAAGCGACAGCACGGACCGCTTCTTGCTCACGGTGACGGTCGTCTGGTAGGCGCGCTCCTGGCCTTCCAGTGTTACGGCAAGAGGAATGTTCAGGCGATAGGCCTTTCCCTCCTGGAGCTGATCGACCGAAAAGGTGAGCAGATAACCGCTCCCCTCCTTCTTCGCCTGCACCTTCCCGAGCGCGATCTGCGGCGCGCCCCGCCGGGTGACCCACTGATCGAAAAAGGACTTCAGATCTCTCCCCGAGCTCTTCTCGAAGCTCTTCCCGAGATCGGAAAAGGACGCTGCTTTAAATTTGTACGAGCGGTACAGCTCCTGCAGACCGGCGGTGAAGGCTTTATCCCCCAGTTCCCTGCGGAGCATGTGGAAGACCATGAGCGATTTACCGTAGCCGACCGCCTCCGAAGAAGAGCTGTGGCGGGAGCGGAACTCGGTCAGCGGAAGATCCCGCTCGGTAAGGACATAATCGGTGTACTTCTGGAGCGTCGTCTGGCGGTGCTCGACGCCGCTGCCCTGCTGCTCCTTGATGAGGTGGTCGGCGAGATAGGCGGTCAATCCCTCTGACCAGTTGCCCGACCGGTAGTCGGGAAAGACGCTGTTGCCCCACCAGGTATGGAGGATCTCGTGGGGGTAGGACGACGTGATGATGAAGGGGAAGCGGATGATCTTCGGCCCGAGGAGCGTAAAGGAGGGCATGCCGAAGCCGGTCTCCCAGAAATTCTCGACGAGGGCGAATTTGCGGTACGGGTAGGGGCCGATGAGCTTTTCATACAGGGTGATGTAGCGGGACGTCGCTTCGATATACTTATTCGCGAGCTCTCTGTCGGGAGTGCGGAGGAATGCCATTGCCGTGACACGTCCCGTCTGCTGTGAATACTCGGTGAAGGGCGCAGCGATCAGGTATATCGAGTCCTGGGGCTCCGGAGAATCCCACTGCACCCGGGTCGCGTTTTTCTCTTTATTATGCAGGGTGCGCGCGCCCTGGCTCACCGCATCCCATCCACCGGGCAGTTCTACCGCGGCCTTGAACGTAATGAGCTCCTCATCGAAGGCGGGGTACCAGTAGGAGCTGCCGGAGAGATAGACCCCCTCTTCGTCGATGATGCCCGGCGTATCCCGGAAGCCCCGTGCATACTCTTTCCCGTACGACTCCAGGGGATGGTGGATACTGCCGCCGTAGGCGAGCACGAAGGCCCTTGTTCCGGGAGGCGCCTCGACGCGAAACCTCTCGAGAGGAACGGCTCCTTTCGGGGCTGCCTCGCGGACGACCCGCACGCCCGGCGTGGGAGAGGAGGGCGCGAGGCCGCTGTGCAGGAGAAAGCGGAGAGCGCCCGAATGATTTTCAGGCAGCGTTATCGTGTCTTTCACGGAAAGACGGTGCTCTTCTGGCTGCAGGGTTACGGTGAGGTCGTGGTGAATGAGAGCACCCTGCCGCGCCGCTGCTTCGCCACCTGCAGCAGGGAGGACGAGCATCACGCCAAAGAGCAGTGCTGTTCCCAGGAACACTATGTATTGCATAAATACCCTCGCGGATGATGATACGCCGGCGCGGCGGCCCGTTGTTCTACTCAACCCAGTCGGCGATGAAAATATCCGTAGCCCGCGGCTTCTGCGGGTTTCTGTTCGAGGCGAAGGCGAGCTTCTTCCCGTCGGGAGAGAACATGGGGAAGCTGTCGAAGGTGTTGTTGAACGTAAGCCGCTCGAGGCCGCTGCCGTCCCTGGTGATGAGATAGAGCTCGAAATTGTGCCCGAACTTCTTGATGTCCTCGCGCCAGTCGTCCATGTTGCTCGAAAAGATGATGCGCTTGCCGTCGGGATGCCATGAGGGCGCCCAGTTCGTGGCGCCGTTCTTGGTCAGTCTCATCTTGTTCGATCCGTCGGCATCCATTATCCATAAGTCCAGGGGGAAGGGGAGGATATAGTTCTTCTCCATGCAGTCGCGCCATTTGGCCTTGTCCTCTTCGGTCTCGGGGTACCAGGCCCTCCAGACGATCTTCTTCCCGTCGGGCGAGAACCACGGCCCGCCGTCGTATCCTGGCCGATCGGTCAGGCGGCGCACATTCGACCCGTCGGCATTCATGATATAAATATCGAAGTCGCCCTCGCGCTGCGAGCCGAAGACGATCTGCCCGCCGTCCGGGGAGACGATCGGTTCGGCATCGTAGCCGGGGTTGTCGGTGATCCTTTTCAGCCTGCTCCCGTCACTGTCGGCCACGAAGATATCGTAGGGATGGAGCGGCCAGACATAGTGCGACCCTGTCTCCGGCTTCGGCGGGCAGTCGCCGGGCAGATGGCTCGTCGAAGCAAAGGTTATCCTCTTTCCGTCAGGAAAAAAGAAGGCACAGGTGTGGGCGCCGCGATCAGGGCTCACCATCCTTTTGTCGGAGCCGTCGATATCCATCGTCCATATCTTGTCGCACGCATACCCGTTCCGGTTGGACTGGAAGATGAGCCTCCGGCTGTCCGCGCTGAAGTAGGCCTCGCCGTTATCGCCGTCGAAGGTAAGCTGGGTGACCTTCTTCATATGGCGGTCTACCGAGGTGCTCTCCGCGGTCGTACCGATCCCGGCAGCGATGAATCCGCCTAACGCCAGTGCGATCAGCGTGACGAAAACGCCGGCTCTTTTCCCCTTGCATAGCAACCGATCAGGTATCATTTCCCTCCTCCTTACTCTCAGGCTTGTTCTCAGGCTCAGGCCCCCTCGCGTTCAGGCAGGCGCGACAAGATATGCTGCTGCACGTTCCTTTACGTTAGCGCGTCGGGCCGACTTTTTTCAATAAGCTCTTGCGGTCTGCGAGGAGGGGGAAAGGATTGCCGATGATGGCATGCTTGAAGAGAGCAGCCGGGAAGCGCCCCGGACCGATAAGAGTCCGGGGCGCTGCTCATTGCTTTACGTGAGCGATGTCTTCGACAGGAGCCTGAAGTTGTTATCGAAGATATAGAGAAATGAATTCCCTTGTCCCTGATTGAAGGTAACGTTTCCCAGTGCCTGTGCGAGCGGGCCGCTGCCGTTCAGGAGGCTTATCGAATCGGAGGTTACCACGTAGATGCGGTTGTCCTCTACCCGCGGGGCCGAGGCAAAGGCGCCTTCCAGCACGACCGCCTCCGGCCGGGCGGTCGCCGAGAGCGGCAGCGGCACCCGGTAGAGAACGGACCGCTCGTTTTCCTGCGCCCCTCCCAAATCCTGGATCACCCTGAACTCGTCGGTATCGGGCAGCGATGCAGTCGCTACCAGGCTTGGACCGGTGATGACGGGTGCCGACGAGATACCGCCCAGGGTGAGCGTCGTCTTCTGTCCTGCCGGGGTAATCGCCGAAAGCGCCGAGCTCACGGTATTGCTGTTGAGGATCACGGTGTTGATGGAGCTGATCGAATGACTCACGATAAAGGCCGTCCCCGCATCATCGACCACCGGAAGCCCTGCCAGACCGCCGACCACCCGCGTCTGCTCCGCACCGGCACCGGGTGAGGGGGCTGCGCCGCGGCTGTCGTCAAGGGTATCTTGTGCCGGAGCCGTCTGAGTGATACTGCCGCCGAATCCGTCAACGGCGTTCGAGTCAAAGCCGTCGAGGGCGTACGCGCTGAAGGCCATCGTGAATACGGAGAAAAAAACGATGCTGCCATAGAACCTCTTTGCTGTTTTCCTCATTCAACACCTCCTGTTGAGGGATCTCCTCGCGTGGAGATCCCGCACCGCGGACGTGGTACATCCGCTTACTTCAATTTGTAGCACAGAACCTATATACGCTCAAGAAGATGCAGCCGCAGGAGGTGAGCAGTGCGCTACATCCGCTCCGGCGCCGAGACCCCGAGGGTCCCCAGCCCGTGGCGGAGCACGATCTGAATGGCTCTGCAGAGCGCCAGCCGGGCCTTGGTCAGCCCCGCATCGTCGGATACGACCTTATGCTTGTGGTAATAGGGGTGGAACATGCCCGCCAGCTCCTGGAGATAGAAGGTAATGCGATGCGGCTCGTGGACAAGGGCGGCGTTCTTGAACATCATGGGATAGAGCAGCAGCTTTTTAATGATGCGCAGTTCCTCATCATTGTACAGCGCTTCGTCAAAGGCGGCCAATGCCCGATCGCTGAAGGGGCCGGTCTCCTTCGCCTTCTCGAAGATGCTGGTTATGCGTGCGTGGGCATACTGCACATAATAAACGGGGTTCTCCGCGGACTGCGCCTTGGCCACGTCGATGTCTATCTCGAGATGACTGTCGGAACGGCGCGTAAGGAAGAGGAACTTCGTGGTATCGGCGCCGATGTCATCGATGACCTCGCGAAGGGTGATGAACTCCCCGGCGCGCTTCGACATGCGCACCGGCTGGCCTCCTTTGAGGAGCGATACCAGTTGCACGAGGAGCACGCGGAGGCTCTCCTTCGGATACCCGAGCGCCTGAATGACCGCCTGCATCCGGGGGATGTAGCCGTGGTGGTCGGCGCCCCATATGTCGATAAGCTCATCAAACCCTTTCCGGATTTTTTTCCGGTGATAGGCGATATCGGGAGCGAAATAGGTATACTCGCCGTCTTTCTTTATGATGACCCTGTCCTTATCATCGCCGAAAGCGGTCGATCTGAACCAGGTAGCGCCCTCTTCCTCGTAAATGTACCCGCGTTCCCTCAGGTCGGCGATTGCTGCGGAGACCTCGTTATCGGCGTAAAGCGCTCTCTCGCTCTGCCAGGTATCGAAGACGACGCCGAAGTCTTCGAGATCCTTTTTCATTGCATCGAGCATTCTCAGGTATGAGAAATCGATGATCAGTTGAGAGACCTCAGCAAAATCCTTTTCCGCGAACGCATCGCCGTAGCGCTCCCTGAGCTCTCCGGCGAGGTCGATGATGTACTCACCCCTGTACCCGTCCTCGGGAAGGGGGGATTCCTTTCCTGATGCCTGCTTATACCTCGCAAATACCGACTGCCCGAGCAGCTTCACCTGGCGTCCTGCATCGTTAATATAAAACTCCTTTTCGACGGCGAAGCCCGATTCCTCGAGGAGATTGGAGAGAGCGGCGCCGAGCGCAGCGCCCCTGCCGTGGCCGAGATGCATCGGACCGACGGGGTTGGCGCTCACGAATTCGATCTGTATTCTTTTCCCTTTCCCGACATCCTCTTTCAGGAACGCTGCATTCTCTGTGATGAGACGCCTCATTTCGCTGCCGAGGAAGGTCCGGGTAAAGGTGAAATTGACGAACCCGGGACCGGCGATATCGATCCTCTCGAAGATATCGTTCCGTTCGATGGCGCCGACGAGCGCCTCGGCGATCTTCCGCGGCGGCTGCTTGAGCTGCCTGGCGAGCCCCATGGCAAAGGGGGTCGAGAGGTCGCCGAACCGCTCCTCCCGGGGCGTCTCGATCTCGACCGATGCAGGCTCCTCGCCGACAAGGGCTTTTCCCGCTTTCTCGAGCAGCTCTCTCAACGTCCTTTCCATAGCCTTTAAGTTTAAGCGCCTCGGTTACCGCTTGTCAACCGAAGAGCGCACGAGGCAGGCAGGGGACGGCGGAGTGAGAGGCGGGAGAATTTACAGAAAATTAACATGTATTAACGCCAAATTTACCTTAAATGATTTTAGAATCATAATGAGGTCTAAAGTTATGGGAAGACAAGACTCGAAAAAACAACGTTGAGGAGGTGAAAGAATGGAAGAGCCAGGAGGAGCAAGAAAAACCAGGTCGCTTATGTCCGCAAAGCTCCTTATCATTGTTGTAATCGCGGGAGCTGCGGTGCTTCTCTTTCTCCTGCTCGGCCCGCCGAAGCTGCTCGCCAAGTCGGAATCCCCTGATTTCTGCGCAGGATGCCACGTGATGGAGGACCAGTACGAGGCGTGGGCGCATGCCGGTGCGCACAGGAGAATCAAGTGTGTCGACTGCCATCTGCCGAACCAGAACACGACTACCCATTACGTATGGAAGGCGATCGACGGCTTCAAGGATGTTGCGGTGTTCTATTCAGGGAGAGTTCCCGACAGGATTACGCTGACCTCCCATGGTTCGAAGGTACTGCAGACCAACTGCGTCCGGTGCCACGAGAGCACCGTATCGATGATCAACCAGGACCGGAACTGCTGGGAGTGCCACCGGAGGATTGTGCATAAGCGCAGCGGCGCCATGCAAACGCTTTAGCGAGAAACGACAAAACCTTACAAAGGAGATGACCCTATGAGAAGGAAACACTACGTACTGCTTATCATGGCGATGACCGCAGCGGTCGCCGTACTCTTCCTGTACGGCTGCAATCCGCCCAAGAGCGAGCAGGTAAGGCCGGTAAAGATCGCCGACGGCGAGATCGATCCCGCCGTGTGGGGCAAGGCGTACCCGACCGAGTACGAGCTCTGGAAGAAGACCGAAGAGCCTACCCCTGCGGGGAAGAGCAAGTACAAGAAGGGCTTCGATGCCGATAACATCACCTACGACAAGCTCGCCGAGTTCCCCTACATGGCCCTGCTGTTCAACGGCTGGGGCTTCGGTGTCGAGTACAACGAGCCCCGCGGCCATGCGTACATGGTGAAAGACCAGGTCGAGATCGACCAGTCGAGGACAAAGGCGGGCGGCGTCTGCCTGACCTGCAAGAGCCCTTATGCGGTCGGGCTCGAGAAGGAGATGGGAGTAAACTACTACAAGACCCCTTACCATGAAGTGCTGAACAAGATTCCCGAGAAGAACAGGATGCTCGGGGTCGCCTGCATCGACTGCCATGACAATAAGGACATGTCCCTGAGAAACGCGCGCGAATTCACACTCGGCGTGGCGCTCAAGGATATGGGCGTCGATCCTGCAAAACTGACGCGCCAGGAGATGAGGAGCGTCGTCTGCGCGCAATGTCATGTCACCTACAACATCCCGAAGGACAAGGACATGAAGTCCATAGGCGCGTTCTTCCCGTGGCAGGGCAGCACGTGGGGCAACATTACGGTCGAGAACATCATAAAGAAGATACGGAGCGACGAGTCCTACAAAGAGTGGAAGCAGAACGTGACCGGCTTCAAGATGGCCTATATCCGCCATCCCGAGTTCGAGCTCTACTCGAACAACAGCGTACACTGGAAGGCGGGGGCCGCGTGTGCGGATTGCCATATGCCGTACACGAAGGTCGGCGCCAGCAAAGTCTCCGATCATCGCATAACGAGTCCGCTGAAGAACGATATGAAAGCCTGTATGCAGTGCCACACGGAGAGCCCCGAGTGGCTCAAGGAGCAGGTCGTCGCGATCCAGGACAGGACCGTGTCGCAGATGATACGGTCAGGCTATGCCACGGCGACCGTGGCGAAGCTCTTCGAGACCGCGCACAAGGCGCAGGCCGAAGGCAAGGTGATCGACCAGGCGCTGTACGACAAGGCCAAAGACTACTATGAAGAGGCGTTCTACCGGACCTTGTATGTAGGGGCCGAGAACTCGGTCGGGTTCCATAATCCTACCGAGACGCTGAGGATCCTGGGAGATTCGACCGCGTATGCGACAAAGGCCGAGGCCCTCCTCAGGCAGGCGCTGACCAAGGCCGGGGTCAATGTCCCGATCAAGGTCGACCTCGAGCTGAAGAAGTACCTCGATAACAGGGGGACAAAGAAGCTCAAGGCCGATCCCAAGCTCGAGATCAAGGATCCGACGGGGCTTCAGCAGACATTCTAACGCGCTGTTTCGAGAGAGCGGCGCGGTAAACAAGACCGACTGACTTCAATCGCACTAATGCCCGCCGGCAGCCGGCGGGCATTAGTGCGCATCGTAAGGGGGTTTCATGAGAAAAGCGTTACTCTTTGCGGTACTGGTGCTCGCCGCGGCGGGCATCGGGGTCTCTGCCGGCCACGGGTACAACAACAGCGCTCCCACGTTCGAGTGTATCACCTGCCATGTCGGGGACATGGCGCCCGATATGGTGCGCATCGAGGGAATCCCGAAGGCCTATGCTCCCGGCAGGGTCTACCAGCTCACCGTAGTGGTCGCCGGCGGGCAGCAGAGCCTGGGCGAGGTGGCGGGCGGATTTGCCGTCGTAGCCTCGGCAGGGGAGTTGATCGTCAGAGATAAGAGGAATACCCAGATAAGCGAAGCCATAGTGACCCACACGCAGCAGGGGTCGCGCCTGAGGAAGTGGGCGTTCGCCTGGAAGGCACCCGCCCAAAAGACCACAGCGGCCATCAGCGTCATGGCAATGGCGGCAAACGGGGATTTTTCGCCCGCCGGCGATCAGGTAGGCAGCACCGTGTATACCATAAAGCCGGCGCAATGATCCCGGCATTAATGATCAGTGATGTGTCGTTCAAAGCTCGACAGTCCGCCAAGGCGGACCGGAGCGAGAGATTCGGGATTTTACAAGGAGGTACTACATGAAGCTTAGCAGAAGGGATTTCTTGAGGGCCAGCGCTATCACCGCTGCCGCCGCCGCAGCGGGCATCACCAAGCCGGAGCTGCTCTATGCGGCGCCGTCGCTCAAATCGTTTCCCGTAGGCCAGTGCCGCTACTGCGCCGTGGGCTGCACGATGATCGCGGATTGCGAGGTGGACGCCGCGGGCACGGTAGCGAAGGTCGTCGCGATAAAGGGGGACCTGAAGAGCACGGTGAACAGGGGCGTGCTCTGCACCAAGGGGTTCTATCTCCACAAGGCGATCGCCTATAAAGAGCGTCCCAAGGGAGCGCTGGTACGCAAGGAATGGATCAACCCGAAGACCGGCAAGCCGGACCTCTACAACTCCCCGAGGGTGCTCGCCGGAAAGACCACCAAGGACCCCCGGGGAATGAAACCCTCGGAGGCCGATCTCAGGGAGAACTTCTATCTCGTCCCCTGGGAAGACGCCATCGATTTCGTCGTCGACGCGGTCGAGAAGTCGATAAAGGATCACGGCAAGCACAGCGTCGCCTATTACGGCAGCGGCCAGCTCGGCACCGAAGAGACCCATATCATGAATAAAGCCTTCAAGGCCGGCGGCATGCTCGCCAATAACGCCATCGAGGGACAGCCGCGGACCTGCATGGCCTCCGCAGTGGTGGGGTATCTCTACGCCTTCGGAAAGGACGAGCCCTACGGCTGCCTCGACGACATCGATGTTCCCGATCCCGACTTCGGGAAGCATGCGGATACCTTCTTCCTGATCGGCAGCAACACGGCCGAGGCGCACCCCATCATCTTCAACCGTCTCGCGGCTCTCAAGATGAAAAATCCCGACAAGGTGAAGGTCATCCTCGCCGACCCCCGGAAAACCCGCTCCGGCACCATAGCGGACCTCTGGCTCCCCTTTGCAACGGGCAGGGACCTCGTGCTCATCAATGCGCTCGCCTATATCATCGCCCACGAGATGGACGGCGCAAAGGCCGATGTCGAGAAGGGCACGGTGACCGCGAAATGGAACTATCTCGACAAGAAGTTCATCGAGCGCCACGTGAGCTTCGGCATCCATGAGGATGTGAAGAAGACCTGGATCAAGACCACCTACGGCGGCACCAGGGACGCCGCGTGGGACCTCACCTATTCCGCGGAACCGAGGAAGACCTACCCGAACCTCAAGAGCAAATATGCCGACGAAGACGATATCATGAAGGACCTCTACAAGGGGTTTGCGCTCTTCCTGAAGTTCCTCGAAGACTACAAGCCCGAGAAGGTGAGCGACATCATCTTCGAGGGAGAGTCGCCGCTCCTCTATGACCGGGCGACGAAGACCTGGAAGAAGATCAGCGGTCCCGAGGCGCTCCGGCTCGCGGCAACGTGGTTCGCCGAGGGCACCACCCTCTCCGCGTGGTGCATGGGCGTCAACCAGAAGCTCCAGGGCACCTGGACCAACGCCTCCCTGCACATGCTGCACCTCATCACCGGACAGGCGGTGAAGCCCGGCAAGCACTCCTTCAGCTTCACCGGCCAGCCGAATGCCTGCGGCGGCATCAGGGCGCCCGGCGCGCTCTGCCATGCGCTCCCCTACGGCAGGCTCGTGGCGAATCCGGTCCATCGCGGCCAGGTCGAAAAGATATGGAAAGACAATGCCGCGGACTATCTCAAGAAGAGGGGCGTCTCCGAATCCGAGATCAAGGCCGAGACCGAGAAGATCAAGATCCATGACAAACCCGGGCCGCACACCATCGAGATGTTCAGGAGGCTCGGCGCAGGGCAGATCAAGGTGCAGTTCATCTCTACGGTGAACGCCGGCCAGAGCCTCCCCTATGCGTGGCCGTATCGCCTCGCCTGCGCGGGCGCACAGAAAGGACAGGCATGGCCGCTCGTCGTGACCCTCGAGGCGTTCCCCAACGCGACGACGATGGTCTCCGATGTGGTCCTCGGCGCTTCGAGCTGGTACGAGAAGGAGTTTGTCTTCGGCAATCTCGAGCGGCGCTACCAGGTGATCAAGCAGGTGATCGAGCCCTACGGCAATACCATTCCCGACCACACCATCTTCGCGCTCGTCATGAGGCGGCTCGAGGAGAAGGGACTGGTGCCGAAGGGGCATGTCTCGCAGTTCTGGCCCGCCGAGTACGACGGCAGCGACTGGATGAAGAAGACCATTCAAGCGGCGAAGACGAAGGAGTGGAACCGGAAATTCTCCTGGAACATTTGGAACGAGCTGATGGAGCTCTCGAAGGGCACCGGCTACGACTTCAGCGGCATGAAGCGGGAGCTGCTGCTCGAACAGAACCACGGCTACCGGATTCCCTTCCCTGCCGAGTACCATTCCAGCGAGGACGTGAAGAAGCGCTACGACAAGTACCAGTCGCGCATACAGTACGCGTATCCCTACGACCCGCACATAGACGGCAAGACCGCCTTCTATCTCAAAAACATGAAGGAGTTCAACCCGGTCTACGGCGCGTGGCTCGAGAAGAACATCGCTGCCATGAAGACGGACGAGGAGTACCACCGGGCGGAGAGCCTGCCCAGGGGCTGGTATGCGAGCTTCTACAACTCGAACGCCTTCATCAACGGCATGGTCGACATCCCGACGTCCGACGGCAAAGGCAGGAAGGCGCCGGGATGGGACGGCAGGGCCATTGCCTGGGCCAATCCCTGGTGGGCCTGCAAGCTCGACGGCAAGCAGTTCGTCAAGTACAAGACCGTCGAGGTGATCGAGCGGAAGTTCAACCCTGCCAAGGTGAACGAGAACAGCGCCGCCCCCTACGACCAGATCGCAAAATACACGGCGAGCGTCGTCGGGGACCCGGACACGGATGTCAATGCGCTGAAGAACATCGCCCTGAGCCCCGCGGAGTTCCACAACCTGCGCCACGAGTACGTCAAGGCCGACGGCGGCAAGCTCCTCATCATCGACACGACCCCCTACAAGTACGGCGCCTGCACCGGGAGGGTGGTGGAGCATTGGCATACCGGTTCCATGACGACGCGGGTCCCCGAGCTGGCGAGGGCGGTGCCGGGGGCGTACGTCGAGATGAGCGAGGTGCTCGCGAAGAAGCTCGGCATCAGGAACGGCGACCAGGTGATCGTCGAATCTCCCCGCGGCAAGATCCAGCTGCCCGCAAAGGTGCTCGATGTGAGCAAGGCGACGGGCGGGCCGCGGCACGACTATGTCTTTGTCCCGTTCTTCGATGAGTACAAGCTGGTGAACATGATCATGAGGGACGCCTTCGATCCCTTCAGCTTCCAGCCGGACTATAAGATGTTTGCGGTAAAGATTTACAAAGGCAAGACGAGAACCGCCCAGGCGGAGCCCGGCAAGATCGTCACGTAGCACGGTACGCTGCAGGCAGCGGAAGGGAGACCGGGAAAGAGGGACCTCCCGTCCGCTGCCCGCCTTCCCCTGACACGGCAATGAACTAGGCAATGAACCAGGCGATGAACTGCACGCGAAGGGACTTTATCAAATTATCGGCGATCTCCGGTGCTCTCGCCCTCTCGGGGGGCGTGCTGCAGGCGGGGTGTTCCGCACGCGCGCCGAAGGAGGAGCAGGCCGGCCCGCTTGCCCATATCGCTTCAGGAGGACTGATACGCCCGCCGGGAGCGCTGCCTGAGAACAGCTTCAGGGCGAAGTGCGTCAGCTGCGGCGTCTGTGTCAATGTCTGCCATGCCATGAGCTATGATGCCGTCGCCGTGGCCGGCATCGGCGCGCTCAGGAATTTCGGGACGCCCTTCATAAAGGATATGAGGGATTTCCCCTGCACGCTCTGTATGGAGTGCCCGCGGCACTGCCCCACCGGGGCGCTCGTCGCGGTCGAGAAGGAGAAGGTTGCCATGGGGAGGGCGCTCATCGATTTTTCGCTCTGCTTCGGCTGGAACGGCGATGTCTGCCTCTCCTGCAGCAAGGCCTGCCCCCTGGGGGCGAAGGTCTTCGATTTTTACAACGGTGCCTGGGGCAACCAGCCGTATATCAACGACCAGTGCGTCGGCTGCGGGCTGTGCGTCAAGTACTGCCCCCTCGGCGGCTCGGCGATCAAAGTGGTCACCCGGGGTCATTACCGCGTCGCGGGCCCGGCATACACGGCTGAATTCACGAGGCTCCTCGCCATGCCCCACGAGGAGCGCTATGCCGTTATCTATGGACAGAACCTGCCGCAGATCATGGCGCGGGGAAGGCTGGTGGAGCGTGAATACCGCTAACGGACATGATGCGTTGGCCGTGCTGCGCGATGAGGTCAAAGAGCGCGAAAAGACCGCGCGTCGCGCACTCCTGCCCCTGTCGAAGCTCCGGCGCTTTGTCATGGCTTCTTTTCTGATGCTCTTCATTCTTCAGTTTGCCCGGATAAAGGTGCTCGTCGGCGGCCTCACCGGCTCGGTGGCGGTCTGGCTCGTGAAGCTCATCGATCCGTTCGCCTTTGCCGAGAGCCTTGCCGCGTCAGGGGAGATTACGGCGGTCGCGCTCACTGCAGTGCTCCCGGTAATCGCCGTCTACCTCGTCTTCGGCAGGGCCTTCTGCGGATGGGTCTGTCCGATGGATTTCCTTTACGAGATGGTGGACAGCGTCAAAAGAAGAATCCGGGAGCCGGGAGCCAGGGGCCGAAAGGCGAAAGACGCAGAACAGGGCGCCCTGTACAGTGCACGAGAGACGGAGAACGGAGAGCATAAGAGAGGGGACAGTGGCCGCATCCCTCGGCGGCGGGGGATACCGCCGAGGACGGGGTATTTCATCGCCGCGGGACTGTTGGCGTTTTCGGCAATAGCGGGCATTCCTTTCTTTACCAACTATCTCTCCCATCTCACGAACTTTTTCAGAGCGCTTACGGGAGGACTCTTTCTCTCCCTCGATCTGCCGGTCGAGACGCCGGTCCTCCTCTGCTCGGCCGGCGCGGTGACCGTTCTCCTGGCGCTGGAGTATGTGTTCCCCCGGCTCTGGTGCAGGGTGCTCTGTCCCGTGGGGAAGACCTACGGACTCTTCAACAGGATAAGCCTCCTCAGGCTCACGGTCGAGGAGGGGAAGTGCGAGCGCTGCGCGCTCTGCGACCAGAAGTGTTACATGCAGGTCGAGATCTCCCGGCATACGGACCGGGGCGTCATAAGAGACGGCAACTGCATCTACTGCGGGCGGTGCGTCGAGGGATGCGCGACCCGGAACAGCGTGATAGCGATGAAGCTCGGGAGGAAACCATGATCGTTGCAAGCGGATTCATAGAGGTGAACGAAGAGCGCGATGTCGAGACCGTTGTAAAGGCGCTCGAGGAGCGGGAGGTGGAGGTCACCGACAGGAAGGATGAGAAGATAGTGTTCCTCATCGAACGGGAGGCGACCGGGCAGGTGAAAGAGACGCTCGACTCCCTGAAGAATATCGAAGGGGTCAGGAGCGTCTATCTCGCCTACTTCAGCCTCGAAGGGGCTGACCGGGACCCGGAGGACACCTCTTTTTTCGAGGCGCGCTAGAGAGTACCCCTGGAGAGTATTGATGGAGATCGTAGGGCTTATCATAAAGGTGGAACGGGGCGGCGGCGAGGAGCTGTCGAAGGCGCTTTCGGCCATGAGCCATGTCAGCATCCAGGGAGTGAAAGACAACCAGATCGTGCTGCTGCTCGATACCGACGATGTCCATGTGATCGCCCGCAACACGAAGGAGATCAACGAGATGAGAGGAGTCGTCGGCGTCTATCCCGTATTCTCCCGGGACTCGCTCCCTATTCCTTGAACCGGTACCCGATGCCCGGGACGGTGAGGATATAGGAGGGCTCCGAAGGGTTCTTCTCGATCTTCTGGCGCAGGTGCTGGATATGCACATCGATGACCCTGCTCCAGGAGTATATCTTCGACTCCTTCCAGAGGTGTTTCTTGATATCCTCCCTGCTGATGACGCTGCCCCGGTGGGCGACGAGGTAGCAGAGGAGCTCGTATTCCTTGGGCGTGAGAATAATCTCCTTCCCCTTCATGGTGACGATCCTCCTCCGGTAGTCGATGCTCAGGGCTCCTATGGCGACGCGGCTCTCTGTTTCGGCGGGTTTCGAGCGCCTGAGGCAGGCCTTGATCCGCGCGATCAGCTCGAGGGTCTCGAAGGGCTTTACCACGTAGTCGTCCGCCCCGCTCTCGAGGCCGAAGACCTTGTCCGAAACCTTGTCCTTGGCAGTGAGCATAATGATGGGCAGATCGGGATGCGTCTTCCTGAGCGTCCGGCATATATCGACCCCGTCGCCGTCGGGAAGCATGCGGTCGAGGATGACGAGGTCGGGCCGCTCTTCAGAGAGCCGCGCCTGCCCTTCGGCCCATGACGGTGCGGTGGCGACGCGGAAGTTATGGAGCTCGAGGTTCGCCTTGAGCACCTTGAGGATGTCCCTGTCGTCGTCGACGACCAGCAGGGTCCCTGAGTTCTCGTGTCTCATGGCACTATCCTTTTGGCCATTTCGAGCACCCGGTGCTCTTCGGCGGAGACCGTACAGGGCCCGGAGAGGGGCATGCCGGAGCTCGACCGGCGCGGCAGCGTGAAGTAGAAGCAGCTCCCGTTCCTGCCGTCGCTCCTCACCCCGATAGTCCCGCTGTGCGCTTCGATGATCGTCTTGCAGATGGCGAGGCCCAGGCCCGTCCCTTCCTTGCTGCCGCTCTTGTAGAACTTCTCGAATATCTTCTCCTGTTCCTCTTCGGGAACGCCGGGCCCCTTATCGCGGACCTCCGCAATGACCATGCTCTCCTCCGCATAGGCGGTGAGGCCGATTTCCGCCCCCTGAGGGCTGTACTTTATGGCATTCGAAAGGAGATTCACCACCACCTGCTTTATCCTGTCTTCGTCGGCGCAGACCGGCAGGGACTCGGGAAGATCGGCGTACAGCACGATCCCCTCTTCATCGGCATTGACCTGGAGGTAGGTCATGGTCTCGGCAATGAGATACGAAAGGTTCACCGTGGTGTAGTGGAACTCGGCTGCTCCCACCTCGATCCGTTCGATATCGAGCATGGTGGTCACCATCCTGATGAGCCGCTCGGAGTTCTTCTTGATCACCTGGAAGAAGATCGAGAGGTCGTCGAGTGAGGTGCCCTCGAGCCGCTCCTCGGGGATCGCCGAAAGCTTTGCCGATATATAGTCCATGGCGCCCTTGATCGAGGTGAGGGGGGTCCTCAGCTCGTGGGAGGCCCGGGCAATGAAGTCGGATTTCCGGAGGTTCGACTCGTTGAGCAGGGTATTCGCCTCGACCAGCTTTCTGTTCGTCTCCTCGATATCCTTCGTCGCCCCACGGATGCGCTCGTTGAGCGATTGGTGGTAGGTCGTGAGGGTGCCCGCCATCTCGGAGAAGGCGCGGCAGAGGTCCTCGAACTCGTCGCCGGTCTTCAGCCTGTTTTCGGGGTTGTAGTTGCCCTCCGAAAAATCCCGTATGGCGCGCTTGAGCCTCCTCATGGGCGTGAGCACGAGATTGCGCATCATCAGGAAGAGCGCAGCCGTGAGGGCGAGGACGGTGAGCGCCATGGCGATGATCATCCCCTTCCTGTTCTCGGCGATCTCGGCAAAGGTTTTGTCCACCGGCACCATGACGCTGATCGCGCCCCGCACGTCGCCGACCTCGTAATGCTGGTGCGCATGGCAGTTGAGGCAGGACTCTTCCACGTGCAGGGGGGATATATACCTGAGATACTTCGCCCTGTCGATGGTCTCTATGGCGATGAGCTCGCTCATGCCGTGCTTCTCGAACTCCAGGAGCGCCTTCTTCTCGAACGCATCGGGCGCATTTTCGGGATTGGTGAGCTTGAGGCTGGTAATATGAAACCAGTAGAACCCCTTCTCCTTTGCATACTTCGAGAGCTCTTTGGTGAACATCGCGGGGGTCTCCTTTATGTAGCGCCTGCCCTGCCTGTCGGTGATCTCGGAATCTTTCAAGTAAGGAGAGGGCGCTACCCAGGGGAGCTTCTCGATAAAAATCCCGCCGTGGTCGGATATCCAGTTGCGCGTAAGGACGATCTGCTTGAAGAGGACGCGGGCCTCGTTCTCGACCTGGCTCATGATGAGGCGCTCCTGGCGCTGGGCTATAAGGTAGAAGGAGACGCCCAGCGCGATGACGAGGGTGAGGCTGCAGCCGATGATGAATTTGAGGTGAAGATTCAGGCGTAAGGGCAGTATGGTCGAGAGTCTGTCTTTCATGTCCACATGAGGAGCCATTTGTATATTAAGTATATCAAAATCGTCCTGACTGCATAAAGAATGATCGAAAAGCAGGGAGGCGAGCGCCACGCGCGAGAGGCGCTTATTTCTTCGATTCTATCCTGTTGTAGACCATGGTCCGGTCTTTGCCGAGGGATTTGGCCCGGTAGAGCGCGGTATCAGCGCTCCTGATCAGCTCATTGATGCTCTCCCCGTCGCCGGGAAAGGAGGCGATCCCTATGCTCACCGTGATGCAGGAGTGAGGAAATTTCTGCCATCCCTCGGTGAGCGATTCCCTGATGTTCTTTCGCACCCGCTCGGCGACGAGGAATGCCTCTTCCTTGGTGGTCTGGGGCATGAGGATCGCGAACTCTTCTCCCCCGAACCGGCAGGCGACGTCGTTCACCCGCGAATCCCTGTGGATGATGCGCGCAACATCTTTCAAGACGTCGTCCCCCGCGAGATGTCCCTCGCTGTCGTTGAAGAGCTTGAAATCATCGATATCGAGCATCACCAGGGAAAAGGTGAGATTGTAGCGTTCCGAACGGTGGATCTCCTCGGTAAAACGCTCTTCGAGATAGCGGCGGTTGAAGAGCCCGGTGACGGTGTCGGTGATCGAGAGCTCTTTCATCTGCTCCGCAAGGGCATGATAGCCCGAGACCTTCAGGCTGAGCGCCGCATACGCCAGGAAATGGCCGAGGATGCTCAGATCGGCATCGGTGAACTCCCGGCCGGACGATTTATCGGCGATGTTCAGGACACCGAGACGTTCATGGTCGAACTGCAGCGGAGCGCACATGAACGAGCCGGTCTTGTAGTGGTGGCGCGGCTTGAAGCCGCAGCGCTCGAGTACGGCGGTGTCTTTCGAGACGAGGGCCGCCCCGTCTTTGAACACCTTCCCGGCGATCCCCTCTCCGGCCTTGACCGCGACCCCCTGCATAAGCCACTGATTGACGCCTTTCACCGCCTTTACGGTGAGCGCGCCGTCTTCAGGCATCATGAGCGAGCAGCGCTCGGCGCCGAGCAGGTCCGCAGCCGTATGCACAATCGCCTCATAGAGCATCTCCCGGTGGTGGAGGTGCGGCAGCAGTCGTGCCACGGCTCCGGCGAGCAGGTCGAGGTCCGCGGCGAGCTTGCGCGAATCCTCCCTGAGCGAGAGGCTCCCGAGGACGAGGCTGACGAGTCTGAGAAAATCGATGATGCAGCGGGACTGTTCCCTGGTGAGCGCCGCGTTGCATACCGCCGCCATCCCGGATGTAGCGGCGAACGAGAGCTGCGGAAAGAGGTGGAGCGTCGTTACTGCCGGGGGAAACCCGAGCGCGGCTATTTCTGCGCCGTCAGCGGAGGAGAAGGCGGAGCCGCTCTCCCTGCACTCGGCGAGGCGGGGAGACTCCCGTATGGTCAGGGGGGCGACGGCGTCCCTCATGCGTCCCGCCGCTGCAGCGGTTACGAACGAACCGCCCTCTTTGACCATCACTGCCGCGGTTTCGATATCGAAGACGAAGAGCAGGGTATCGAGTACGAGCGCATACACCTCTGCCGGAGACGAGGGGGCGGTAATGCTCAGCGCCACGTCGGTCAGCGTCTTCATCCATTGAAACCGGTTCTGGTTGAGGGTGCGCTCATAGCTCCAGCGCAGTACTGTTTCGAAGATGAGCCTCACGGCAGAGGCGGTTTTCTGGATATCCGCGTAGTCCCTCACCGCAAGGTGCTCCGGCCATTGGTCGAGCTGCTCCCGCGAGAGCCCGTACGACGCCCCTTCGGTGAGCAGGAAGTGCTCGAAATCGAAGGCCTTCAGGTAGAACGGGTTGCTGAGCGCTACCAAAAGGGTTTTGTTGATAGTAAGAGGCATGAAGAGGTAGTGCTGCTGGGCAGGCCCCTTGAGCAGGGCGATATCGTTCCGCAGCGATACTTTCTCGATGCCCTTCTGTACAAAACGCCGGTATTCCTCATCGCCTGCGGGGAGTGCGGTGATATGGGTGAGCAGCCGGTCCGGGGAGGGCGAGGGGAGGAGGAGGTCGCCGCTGCTGTTGTACAGCGCAAACGGCATGCGGGTGAGCTCGGCAAGAACGGCTTGCAGTCCGGTTAACGACTGGATATCGAAATATGCCGGATTCATCAGCAACTATCCTGCATCGTACGGCGCTGCTCCTCGATGCGCAAAGCCCCCAATCATGAGTAGGACTATAGTACTCACAAAGTTTCCCCCCTGTCAACACATTGTCTTACATAATCTGTCGGAAAATATGAAAATGTTGTATAATGATTGACCGTAAAGGACGGGAGGGTCGCCTGCTGCGTATGTGTACCGAAGAGCGGCGGATTCCCTCTCCCGAAACGTGGGCCGAGAGAGCCGAGAGAAGTAGAATATCCCGCTGGATGCGCGGGGAGGCCTTGGAGCGCCCCCTGCAAGACCTTATCCCGAGCACCGTCATGGAGACGGCATCAGCGACCGGGGCTGCTGTTTACTTTCAGGGCTTTACGGGCGAAGTAAATATGTGTCATGAAAATGACAGGCGGGTAGAGAGAATATATATCCTAAATGGAAGATCAGAAAAAAGATACGGTAATAGAGCTGTTCAGGGTCTGGCTGGTGAAGGCGGATATGGTGTTTCATATTATCGCCGCGGTGCTCCTGCTCAGCGCGTGCACCATGATCCTCTTTTACGCAACGATCAATATCCTGACTCCCTCCCGTAATGCGATGATCCATCTGGTCAACGATGTCCTGCTGGCGCTCATAATCCTCGAGCTCCTCTGGACCGTGATCAGGTTCCTGAAAAAGCAGAAGTTTATCCTGGGGCCCTTCCTCGCCATCGGCATCATCGCAGCAGTGCGGCGGATACTGCTCATCGAGGCCCAGACCTCCTTCATGGAGCATGTGCCGGTCGAAAAGCTGTACGAGCTGGGCCTGAGCGCCCTTATCATTATTATCCTCATGGTCGCTTACTATCTTTCCGTCAAGGCTCAGAGACTGGAACAGTAACGACCGTTCATCGCGTTTATCGCGTTATAGCGTACAGCGTTATAGCGTTTGTCGGGTTGGTTTTATCGGGGGTATTTTTACGCGATGAACGCGATGAACGGGCTTAAAGGAGGGTGTTATGGCAGACGAACACTCGTTTGATGTCGTAAGTGTGGTGGATATGCAGGAGGTCACCAATGCCGTTGACCAGGCGCTGCGGGAGATAGGCCAGCGCTTCGACTTCAAGGGGAGCAAGAGCTCCATAGAGCTCGATAAGGGAAAGGGGACGATAACCCTCGTCTCCGATGACGAGCTCAAAATGAAGAGCGTTATCGATATCCTCCAGTCGAAGATAGTGAAGCGGGGGATTTCGCTCAAGGCGTTGAGCTACGGCAAGCTCGAGCCGGCTGCGGGGAACACCGTTCGCCAGGTTGTTACGCTGCAGCAGGGCGTACCCGCGGAGAAGGCGAAGGAGATCGTGAAGTATATAAAGGATATGAAGCTCAAGGTGAGTCCCGAGATACAAAAGGACCAGGTCCGCGTGAAGGCCAAGAAGATAGACGACCTCCAGGTCATCATCGCGCAGCTCAAGCAGAAGGATTTCGGGATCCCGCTCCAGTTCGAGAACTACCGGTAATACCGTTGTAGCGTTTATCGAGTACAGCGTTACAGCGTAGAAAATAGGACACCGCGACGCTACAACGCTATAGACGCTATAAACGCTATAAACGCGATGAACGCGATGAACGCGATGAACGCTATGAACGGTCGTCAAAAGGGACTGGAAAATGAGCCGGCTCCTCTGTTAAAATGGGTGCCGACTTTTTTGCACGGGGGTAGATGCCAGTGAAAGGACATACAGCGGTTGTTACCGGCGGCGGTCGCGGGATCGGGAAGGCGATCGGCGCAGCGCTCGCAGCCCGGGGCGTGAATATCGTCGTGGTCGATGTGCAGCTCGATATCGCCGCGGCGACGGCGGCGGAGTTCGAGAAGAGCGGCGTGAAGAGTCTCCCGCTCAAGGCGGACGTTTCGAGCGCCGCCGACGTGAGCGGCATGGTTGAGGCGGCGGTAAAGGAATTTGGTAAAATAGAAATATTTGTGAACAACGCGGGCATTACGCGGGACGGCCTCCTGCTCCGGATGAAGGAGGAGGACTGGGACGCGGTGATCGGCATCAACCTCAAGGGCACGTTCCTCTGTACGAGAGAGGCGGTAAAGGTCATGGCAAAGCAGCGGTACGGCAGGATCGTCAATATCGCTTCGGTCGTCGCGTTCATGGGAAATCCGGGCCAGGCGAACTACAGCGCCTCGAAGGCGGGCATCGTGGGTCTCACGAAGACGACGGCGAAAGAGTATGCGAGCCGGGGCATAACGGCGAACGCGGTCGCGCCCGGTTTCATTACGACCGCCATGACCGATGCCCTTCCGGAGAACGTACGGCAGGAGATGCTCAAGGCGATACCGATGAGCCGGTTCGGCACGGTCGAGGACGTAGCCGGCGCGGTCGGCTTTCTCGCTTCGCCTGAAGCGGGGTATATTACGGGCCAGGTCATTCATGTCAACGGCGGCATGTATATGTAACCGTTAAGCGTGAGTGATCCGTCGGGAGCGGCAGAAGCGACGGGTTGTTCACGCTGGCGGTCAGTCGTGCTTTTTGCATTCTAAAATCTGCATTCAATCCAGGAGGAAATAATGGTACAAGAGAAAGTGAAAGAGATCATATCGAAGCAGCTCGGCGTCGACCAGTCCGAGGTGACGCCCGAGGCGTCGTTCGTGGAAGACCTCGGTGCGGACTCGCTCGATACGGTCGAGCTGGTCATGGCCTTTGAAGAGGCGTTCAACATCGAGATCCCCGATGAGGACGCCGAGAAGATCGCAAAGGTCAAGGATGCCGTCGATTATATTTCGAAGAAGTTAGGATGATCGAAACGAGAAGAGTCGTCGTTACCGGAATAGGGCTCGTGACCCCGATCGGCATCGGGGTCGAGGCCTCATGGAATGCCGCGCTCCAGGGCGTCTCCGGTATCGGCCCTATTACGCATTTCGATGCGTCGGCGCTTCCCGTGCGTATTGCCGGTGAAGTGAAAGGCTTCGATCCCGCCCCGTACATCGACGCGAAAGAGATAAAGAAGATGGACCGCTTTATCCACCTGGCGATGGCCGCGGCCACGATGGCGGTGGAGGATTCGGGGCTGAAGATTTCTGAGGAGAATGCCGGCCGGGTGGGCGTCATCGTCGGCGCCGGCATGGGGGGGCTCCCCGCCATCGAGCAGTATCATAAGGCGTATCTCGAGAAGGGGCATAGGCGGATATCCCCCTTCTTCATCCCCATGCTCATCATCAATCTCGCAGCAGGCAATATCTCGATCAAGTTCGGGGCGAAGGGGCCCAATTCTTCGGCGGTCACCGCCTGTGCTACCGGCAGCCATTGCATCGGTGACGCCTTCAAGATCATCCAGCGCGGCGACGCCGACGCGATGATCGCGGGGGGCACCGAATCATGTATTGCCGCCCTCGCCGTCGGCGGATTCGCGGTCATGAAGGCCCTTTCGACCAGGAACGATGACCCGCAGCGGGCGAGCAGGCCCTTCGATACCGACCGCGACGGCTTTGTGATGGGAGAGGGCTCGGGCATCGTCATCCTCGAGAACCTCGAGAGCGCCCTGGCGAGAAAGGCGAAGATCTATGCGGAGGTCGTCGGCTACGGCATGTCCGGCGACGCCTACCATATCTCGTCGCCCGCCCCGGGAGGCGAAGGGGCGGTGCGCTGCATGAAGGCGGCGCTGAAGGACGCCGGCATAGCTCCCGACCGTATCAATTATATCAACGCGCACGGCACCTCGACGAAGTACGGGGATGAGCTCGAGACAGCGGCGATAAAGACCGTCTTCGGCGAGCATGCCTATAAGCTCTGCGTCAGCTCCACGAAGTCCATGACCGGCCATCTCCTCGGGGCCGCGGGAGGCGTCGAATCGGTATTCTCGGTACTCAGCATCCATCACCGGATGGTGCCGCCGACGATCAATCTCGACAATCCCGATCCCGAGTGCGATCTCGATTATGTACCGCATGAGGCACGGCAGCTCGACGTCGCCTATGCACTCTCAAACTCCTTTGGATTCGGGGGAACCAATGCCTGTCTCATCTTCGGAATATACAAAGGAAATTGAGGAAATCCTCGGGTATTCCTTCAAGAACAAGAAGCTCCTGCTCACTGCGCTTACCCACAAATCCTTTCATCACGAAAATGCGGGAAAGGTAAAGACCCACAACGAACGGCTCGAGTTCCTCGGCGATTCGGTCCTCGGCCTCATCATCGCCGAGATGCTCTATCTTCATGAGAGGCCCCTGAGCGAGGCCGAGATGTCGAAGATGAAGTCCTACCTGGTGAAGGAGGCGGTGCTCTTCGAGATGGCCTCCCGGCTCGCCCTCGGCAAATACCTGCGGCTCGGGAAGGGCGAGGAGTCGACCGGCGGCAGGAGCAAGCGCTCCGTGCTCTCCGACGCCTTCGAGGCGGTGGTGGGGGCGCTCTTTCTCGACAGCGACTACGCAACGGCACGGTCGGTCATCCTGAAGCTCTTCATCGATAAAATCCCCGCCGTACTCTCGCGGCAGGAGGGGTATGACTGCAAGAGCGAGCTGCAGGAGAAGTGCCAGAGCATCTTCGGGCTGCTCCCCGAATACCGGATCGTGAAGCAGGAGGGCGAGGAGCACCGGAAGGTGTTTACCGCAGAAGTCTATATCAACGGCTGTCTTTACGGCAGCGGTACCGGAAAGAGCAAAAAAGAGGCCCAGATGGCTGCCGCCAAAGGGGCGCTCGAGAGAATCGTTCAGGGCGAAGCCGCAAAGAAATAAGAGCAGGGCGAGGGAGCAGGTCCCCGCATCGTGAGAGGAAATGAACAAGAACGTACTCGCCTGGTGTCTCTTCGACTTCGCCAACTCGAGCTTCTCTGCCGTGATCGCAGCGGTCGTCTTCCCCGTCTACTATACCGCACATATCGTCGGCAACGACTCAGGCCAGGGCGACCTCTGGTGGGGCCGCGCCATCGCCGCGAGCATGGCGATCGTGGCGGTCAGCTCCCCTTTTCTCGGCGGCATCGCCGACTACGCGGGAATAAAAAAAAGGCTGCTCATCCTTTACACCGTTCTCTGCATCGCCGCCGTCGCCTCCTTTACCGTTCTGCGCCAGGGCATGGTCGTCGAGGGCTTCTTCCTCATTGTCCTCGCCACCGTCGGGCTTGAGGGGGGCACGGTCTTTTACAATGCCTTTCTCCCCGAGATCGCCGGGCCGCAGCAGCAGGGGCGGGTCTCGGCCTGGGGCTTCGCGATCGGGTACGCAGGCTCGATCCTCTCGCTCCTGATCGCCCTTGCCCTCATCGAGAACGGCGTGCTGGTGTTCGTCTGGCCGATGGTGGCGCTCTTTTTCGGGATATTCTCCCTCCCGGCATTTTTAATCCTGCCCCGTGACAGCGGGGGCGGCGCCGGTATCCGCAGCGCAGCGGTGAACGGGTTCAGGCAGAGCATGGTCCAACTGCGCCGCATCGTGCAAAACCGCGATCAGCGCCGCTTTCTTTTAGCCTTTCTGATTTACGAGGACGGCGTGAATACGGTCATCGTCTTCTCGAGCGTCTTTGCCGCAACCACGCTCGGGTTTGCTCCGCGCGAGCTGGTGCTGCTCTATCTGGTCGTGCAGGTGACGGCGCTCGCCGGCGCTTTTGCCCTGGCGCGGCCCATCGACGTCTGGGGGCCCAAGAGGGTGGTGCTGCTCTCGCTCTGCCTCTGGACAACGGTCGCGGTAGCGGCGTTCTTCATTACCAGCAAGGCGCATTTCTTCTTTGTCGCCTCCTGTGCGGGCCTCGGGCTCGGCACCATTCAGGCTGCGTCGCGGGCCTTCTATGTGCAGTTCATTCCGCCCGGGAAATCTTCCGAATACTTCGGCGTCTATTCGATGGTGGGCAAGACCTCGGCGGTACTCGGCCCGCTCATCTTCGGCTATCTCTCGACCGCGTTCAACAGCCAGCGCCCGGCGGTGCTGGCGATCTCCTCGTTTTTCGTTGCAGGGCTTGCGATAGTCATGACGGTGCGGGGAGGAGGACCGAACAGCAACGGCCGGAACGCGGAAGACAGCGGTCAGAATTTCTGATAGGCAAGCGATTTTACCTTGACCCGGACGACATGCTTCTTGAGCTGGATGGTGAGGTGTGACTGATACCACTGCAGGAGCGAATCCGCGGCGAGTGACAGAGCCTGCTCCGTATTCTTCACCGGCACATCGTAGCTGATGCTCAGTTTATCCCCGCTGTCGAGCTCTATGGTCTGCTCGACGGGGAGGAGCGTCTCCTTGCTGATGACGAGGCGGCGGTTATAGTTCCTGACGATATAGGCCGTCTCGTTCTCCTGTACGGTATAGTGGTCTATGTTCCACCACAGGAAGCTGTTCTTCAGGCCGTCCACGAGAATGGCGCTCTTGTTCCTGTCGAGCTTCGGCTTGCTCTTGACGACGCCGTTTTCTTCCGTCACTTCTCCGGCGAGGAAGCCGAGGTAATACAACCGCAGGGTGAGCATGCTCTCCGAAACCTTCAGGAACGCATCGCCGCTCATGACACTGTCGCTCTTTTCATAGTCGATCGAGAGCACCGCCTCGACAGCGTCGACCGCCTTCAACGCGGCAAGGGCGTCCTCCAGGGCGACCCCTGCGTGAGCGGGGCGCTCGATCTGTTTGGGAGCGCAGGAAATGAGAAGCAGAACACAGAGGCCGGAAGCCAGGAGCCGGAATAAAAGAGGCTGAGTGCTGGGTGCTGAGCCCTGGCCGCTACCTGAGCTGTTCAATCGTCTCCTCCACATTTTTCACCCCGATAACCTCCAGCCCGAACGTCGACTTCAGCCGTGCCGTATTGCTCGCCGGAATGATCGCGCGGCGGAAGCCGATCTTCGCCGCCTCCTTGAGCCGCGTCTCGGCCTGGGCCACAGCCCTCACCTCGCCCGACAGCCCCACTTCGCCGAAGAGGAAGGTCCTCGAGTCGATCGGGACCTCCTTGAACGACGAGACTATGGCAGCGATGATGCCGAGGTCGGTCGCGGGCTCGACGATCTTCAATCCCCCGACGATATTGGTGAACACGTCCATGCCTCCCAGGTGGAGCCCCGCCTTCTTCTCGAGCACCGCGATCAGGAGGTTCACCCTGTTGAAATCGACGCCCATGCTCGTCCGCCGGGGCATGCCGAAGGTGGTCGGCGAGACGAGCGCCTGCACCTCGACGAGCAGGGGGCGCGTACCCTCCATGCTCGCGATGACGGTCGACCCCGCCACATTGAGAGGCCGTTCCGACAGAAAGAGCTCCGAAGGGTTGTCGATCTCGGCGAGGCCGCTGTCGGTCATCTCGAAGACGCCGATCTCGTTGGTCGAGCCGAAACGGTTCTTGACCGTCCGCAGGATCCGGTAGGGATGCCCCCTGTCTCCCTCGAAGTAGAGCACCGTATCGACGATATGCTCCAGCACCCGCGGCCCGGCGATGGCGCCCTCCTTCGTGACATGGCCGATGAGGAAGACCGGTATGTGCGTCCGCTTGGCAAAGGACATGAGCTTCGCCGCCGACTCCCGTATCTGCCCCACGGAGCCGGGCGCCGAGGTGAGCTCCTCGGTGTAGACGGTCTGAATGGAGTCGATCACCAGCGCGGCCGGCCTCATTGCCTGGGCGCTCTGAATGATATTCTCGACGAGCGTTTCCGGAAGGAGCGCGATATCGCCGGAATCGATCGCCATGCGCTCCGCCCTCAGCTTGATCTGCTCCGGCGACTCCTCGCCGGATACATAGAGGACGGCCCCCGATGTCTCCGCTATCTTCGCCAGCGCGTTGAGGATCAGGGTGGACTTGCCGATGCCCGGGTCTCCCCCGATCAGGATGATCGCGCCGTCGACGAGCCCGCCGCCCAGCACCCGGTCGAGCTCCCGTATGCCGATGGCGGTCCTCTTCTCCTTGCCGCCGGTGACGGTATTCAGCGGCTGCGGCGCTGCCGATTGTCCGGAGGGGCCGCCGCGGCGGACGTTCAGCGACTTCGGCGCCTCCTGTTCCTCGGCGAAACTGTTCCACGCCCCGCAGTCGGGGCACTTGCCGAGCCACTTCGGGCTGGTGAACCCGCAGGCCTGGCACTGAAAGATCGTCTTTATCTTAGACATAACCACGCCTCATCTTTTCCTTCGTTTCCCGCTCCTCACTTCTTACTTATACGTGGAGCAACCTCATTCCCCTCCCTGCAGTATACGCATTCGCGAGCGCGGCGCGCATGAACTCTTTTGCCGCCTCTACGGCATGAAGGACCGGCGTCCCCTTTGCGAGGAGCGCCGTGACCGCAGCCGAAAAAGCACAGCCGGTGCCGTGGTACTCTCCCGGGAGCTTTCTCCCTTTGACCCGGTGAACGGCACTGCCGTCATAAACGAGATCGGTCGCGTCTTGTTCGAGGTGTCCGCCGGTGATGACGACCACCTCGGGGCCGAGCTGCTTCAGCGTCCTTGCCGCTGCTTCCATCGTCCTCTCATTCGCTATCGGGATACCGGTAAGCGCCGCTGCTTCGGCGATGTTGGGGGTAATCACCGTTGCGAGCGGCAGCAGCTCCCTCTTCAGCACCTCGAGCGCTTTCTCCTCGATTAAGGCGGCGCCGGACGATGATCGGATGACCGGGTCGATCACGATGTTCCGGAGATCATAAGCGCGTATCACCTTGACGACCGCGGCAACGTTTTCGGGGCTGAGAAGCATGCCGGTCTTCACCGCATCCGGCCTGAGATCATTGATGAGGGTCGTCAGCTGTGCTTCGAGAAGGTTGTTCCCGACCGCTTCGACCGCGAAGACGCCTGCCGTGTTCTGAGCGGTGAGCGCGGAGATTGCCGAGAGTCCGTAAACGCCGAAGCGATGAAAAACCTTGAGGTCAGCCTGTATCCCGGCCCCTCCCGTAGGGTCGGAACCTGCTATCGTGAGCGCCGTTTTCATGCTATCTTTAGAGCGCCTAACAGAATGAGCACAGAGAGTCAGACGAGGCACAGTACATTCGCTCATTCTCGGTCGATGCGACCTCCGAGGCGGGGCAGCCCGCTCCGCCATCCTGGCTTCTCTTGGGCTGCCCAAGCCGCTCATATACTATGCCTCGTCCGACTCTAAGTTCTTTCATTTTGTTAGAAGCTCTTAGTATTATATCAGCAGGACTATCCAAAAAGGTACCGACGGCGAGGAAGCTTTTGTCGGACCGGTTGACAAAAACACGTAAATTCATGTATTTTATTAGACTTGAAGCTGTTTGCAGGATGTATTCAAATATTAAGGGAAGGTGCGTACATGAAGACCAGATTTGCAAAGAAAGACGAGATCGAGCGTAAATGGTACGTCGTCGATGCCAAAGACCAGGTACTCGGGAGGATGGCGGCCCAGATCGCTTCGTACCTTCGCGGCAAACATAAGCCTATCTTTACTCCCAATGTCGATACGGGCGATTTCGTGATCGTCGTGAACGCCGACAAGGTGAAGGTGACCGGCAACAAGCTCATCGATAAGGTCTACCAGCACCATACGGGATACATGGGCAACCTGAAGGAAGAGAGACTGAAGGACCGTCTTAACACCGCGCCGGAGAGGGTGATCGAGGCCGCGGTATGGGGAATGCTCCCCAAGAACAGGCTCGGCAGGGATATGATCAAGAAGCTGAAGGTATACCGCGGCGCCGACCACGGCCATGCCGCCCAGAAACCTGAACTCATAAAAATCACGAAATAAGGAGCAGAGGGAATGGCCGCAATAAAATACTACGCGACAGGAAGAAGAAAGAGGTCGATCGCCCGGGTTACGCTCGTCCCGGGGAAGGGCACCATCACCGTCAACAGCAAAGAGATAGACACCTATTTCCCGAGGGAGACCTTGCGGATGATCATCAGGCAGCCGCTCCAGGTGGCCGGCGTCACCGGCAAGTTCGATGTCGTGGCGCTCGTGAACGGCGGCGGGCTGAGCGGCCAGGCAGGCGCCTTGAGGCACGGCATCTCCCGGGCGCTGGTGAGTGTGGATGCGGAGATGAAGTCCAAGCTCAAGAAAGAGGGGCTCCTCACGAGAGACCCGCGAGAGGTCGAGAGAAAGAAGTACGGCCTTGCCGGTGCGAGGAGGAGATTCCAGTTCTCCAAGCGTTAATCACCCCCTCGTCATAGCGATGATGGATACCGTAGGGCCCGTTCCGGAGAACGGGCCTTATGTTTTAGGAAGCAAAGGGAAATCATTATAAAAGTGTAAGGATGGAGACCGATGGTTAAGATAGCGATCTGCGGCGGAAGCGGGTATACGGGGGCGGAGCTGCTCCGGATCCTTTTATTGCACCCGGAAGCGACGATAACGGCGGTAACGTCCGAGAAGTCAGCGGGCAGGCGGGTTACCGATCTCTTCCCCCATCTGAGCCGGTACCGGACACTCGTCTACGAGCCGATGGAGAAGGAGAAGCTGCTCGACAAGGCCGACCTCTTTTTCATGGCCCTGCCCCATGCCGCCTCCCAGGAGGCGGTCGATTATTTTTTCAGGAAAGGGAAGAAAGTGATCGACCTTTCCGCCGACTACCGCATCGCCGAGGCGGCGGTGTACGAGGAGTGGTACAAGACGCCGCACCATTACCGGGAGACCCTCAAGGAGGCTGTCTACGGTCTGCCCGAGCTGCATCGCGGGAGGATTGCCGCAGCGGGCCTCGTCGCCAACCCCGGCTGTTACCCGACGAGCGCCATACTCGGGCTATCCCCGGCGCTTGCCGCAGGGCTCATCGACCCCGACACCATCACCATCGATTCCAAGTCAGGCACCTCGGGCGCCGGCAGGAAGGCCGATGTGGGCTTCTCCTATTGCGAGGTGAACGAGGGCTTCAAGGCCTACGGGCTCGTGGTGCACCGCCACACCCCCGAGATTGAGCAGGAGCTGTCGGGCGTTGCGGGCAGGAAGATTACGCTTACGTTCACGCCCCACCTCGTGCCGATGGACCGCGGCATCATCTCGACCATGTACGCGAAGCTGCTCAGGAAGAGCGCCACCGCCGAGATCCTTGCGCTCTACCGGAGCCGGTACGAGAGGGAGCCGTTTGTGAATGTGCTCGATGAGGGCGTATTCCCGAACGCGAAGAATGTCCGCGGCAGCAACTACTGCGATATAGGGCTCACGGTGAACACCCGGACCAATACCCTGATCGTGGTCTCGACCATCGATAACCTCGTGAAAGGCGCATCGGGGCAGGCGGTGCAGAACATGAATATCATGCTCGGCTTCAAGGAGACTACTGCCCTGGAGCAGCTCGGGATATTCCCGTAAGCGTCATCGGCCTCATCTCCGATACTCACGGGCTCATGCGCCCCGAGGCGGTCAGGGCGCTGCAGGGCGTTGAGCTGGTCGTCCATGCCGGCGATGTGGGGACCCTGCAGGTGCTCGACGTCTTGAAGAACATCGCGCCGGTAGTCGCTGTGCGGGGGAACACCGACCGGGACTGCTGGGCGCGGGAGCTTCCCCTCACCGAGGTCGTCGAGATCGGCGCGGCCTCCCTGTATGTGCTCCACAATATCCACGAGCTCGACCTCGACCCCGCAGCTTCAGGCCTCAGTGCCGTTATCTACGGCCACTCTCACCAGCCCGCTGTCGAAAAGCGAAAAGGCGTGCTCTACGTGAACCCCGGCAGCGCAGGGCCGCGCCGCTTTCATCTGCCGGTCAGCGTCGCCCTGCTGCGCATCAAGGGAACGTCGGTTGTTGCGGAGATAGTAGAGCTGAGAGTATAGACGCATCCTGTTTATCCTCCACCCATGTGCAGCGTGTCCGGAACTCTATGAGCTCACGCACTTGACTGGTGTACGGGACGAGATAAAATCTTAGTATGAGATCAAAACATGGTTCAGGAGGTGCACTATGGCCGAGAAAGAGAAGAAAGCTAAAAAGGAGTCGGGAGCATTGATGAAAGCCGAACCGGCACGACCGCTTTCACCGTTCGAGCAGATAGAACGGCAGTTCGAAGAGTTCTTCAGAAGGCCGTTCTCCCTGCTCAATCAGCCGACCTGGTGGCCGGCGCGCAGAATCTTCGGGGCAGAGGAATTTGCCCCCTCGGTGGACATTTACGAGGAGGATGGCGATGTGGTTATGAAGGCGGAGCTGCCCGGTCTCAAGAAAGACGATATCTCCGTTGATATCACCGACCATACGATCACCATCTCCGGTGAGAAGAAGGAAGAGGAAAAGATCGAGGAGAAGAACTTCTACCGGCATGAACGCTTTTATGGCTCCTTTACCCGTTCTTTTGACATCCCGACGGAGGTGAAGGCGGATGAGGTGAAAGCGAAATTCCATGATGGTGTCCTCGAAGTACGGCTCCCCAAAACCGAAGAGGCAAAACAGAAGGCGAAAAAGGTCGCTATCGAATAATGGCCGGATGGCCGGTTAAGAGGCGGCAGCCGGAGGGCGCCTCTCTGTTGCCGGGCGCCGCCTTTTTGTGAAAGGGGTTAAGGCCGCTCTCGGCGCAGGGGAGTAAATTGCTGGAGGGATACGATCATATCCCTCCGCGGGTAAACGCACTTGTGCAAGCCGGCCCCCGAGCGCGGGAACCTTATAAGGAGACTAAAACCATTACCATCTGGCGGCCGTCCATCTTCGGCGGGGACTCTACTTTTGCGATATCCCTCAGTTCCGATGCCAGCCTGTTCAGGACATTCGCCCCTAGTTCCGGGCGGCTGAATTCCCGTCCTCTGAACCGAACGGTCACTTTAACCTTGTCCCCGTGGTCGATAAACTTCCGCACATTACGTTTCTTGAACTCATAATCATGGGTATCGATCAGGGGGCGCATCCTGATTTCCTTGAGTGTCACGGTTGTCTGCTGCTTCCTGTCCTTACGCAGCTTTTTGCTTTGCTCGAACTTGAACTTCCGGTAGTCCATGATCTTGCAGACCGGAGGATCGGTTTGAGGACTGATTTCCACGAGATCCAGGTCGCGCTCCTCCGCCATTTTCAGTGCTGAATCAATGTCCATGATGCCGATTTGCCCCTCATCGGCGACAACACGTATCTCTTTCGCTTGGATCAGCCGGATTTGGTTGTTTACGCGGGTCTTATCCACGACACGTCCGGGCGATACTCTTCTTTGATTAGTGATAGGGTGGTCCTCCTTTTGGTGGTGTCCTTTGCTGGTCTCCGCCTCGCACGACTCGGGCCAAAGGCCGCTCCATTACCTATAGTGTACCATGTTCGGGCGGATAAAACTTTTTAGAACCGATATGCGGGTGTAATCCGCGCTGATTATTATGTTGCTAATTATCCGTGGACGTGCTAGGCTATCTATAGAGTTTCAGAAGTTTTTAGCCCATTCACGGCCGCAAAGACTTTTAGCTTTGTGGCCTTTTTATTTGTGCCCTTCTGAAAGTTCAACTAACAAGTAAGGAGGTACACAATGGCTAACGGAACAGTAAAGTGGTTCAACGATTCCAAAGGCTTCGGCTTCAT
>JBFMHE010000024.1 GCA_040752355.1 Nitrospirota bacterium
ATCACGCGCAAGAAGCTTGATGATCTCACGCCTTTGAGGGGTAAGCTTGTATCCCTTATCACGCAGAGTCGTGATCAGCCTTTCTTCACTATTCCGTGGATCCCGCGGCGTTCTCTGGTCTTTCATAGCAGGAATGATTCCTTCTTGAAACCTACTGCATATCGTGTGCCTTGTCAAGTCAATCGGTCGGCTGGTTCCGGATAGGCATGGAGAGAGTGACCAGGTGAAAGGAGGGGGGGCGGAGAAGAGAGCGGAGCAGAAGGGAGCAATAAAAAGAACGGAAAGCATGTACAGAGATTCCGGCTGCGCCCGGACCTGGGCAGCGGCGGGTGAACTCATCATGGTAAAGGTATATAATTTAACTATGCCGTAACCGGGCCGTAACCGGGCCGTAACCGGTGAGCGAGGCCCTTGAAAGCAGATCTGCGCGCCCTCCCGTCTTTCCGGACCGTATCTTTTGATTTCCTCCGGTCGAATCGCTATAAAATAGAAGGAGTGGGCGAGAGCGCAGGCATCAGGCACTAACGCAGCTTTATTGCAAGGAGAGGGAACATCATGAGGAAGAGTATTATTCTGAAGGTCATCATCGCCGGTATACTTCTTGTTGCGATCGGCATCTTTGCCGGCTACCGGCTGGGCGGCAACGGGCAGGACAGGGGGTTCACCGAGGTGATCGGGTTTCCCCAGTCCTTTGCCGATGTCGCCGCAGCGGTGAGCCCCGCGGTCGTGAATATCAGCACTACGACAACGGTCCGGGTCCCGGGCAATCCTTTCAGGCATTTCTTCGGCCCCGAAGAGGAGTCCCCCTTCGGCGATTTCTTCCGGAGGTATTACGGCGATATCCCCGACAGGGAGATGAAGCAGCAGAGCCTCGGCTCCGGCTTCGTGATCGACAAGGCGGGCTTCATCGTTACCAATAACCATGTGGTGGAGGGCGCCGACGAGATCAAAGTGAGGTTTGCCGACGGCAAGGAGTACACGGCGAGGGTCGTCGGCAGGGACCAGAAGACCGACCTTGCGCTCATAAAGATTTCGTCGCTGTTCAAGGATATCCCGACGCTCTCGTTCGGCGACCCCGAGAGGATGCGCGTCGGTGACTGGGTGCTTGCGGTCGGCAACCCCTTCGGCCTGGAGCATACGGTGACCCAGGGGATCATAAGCGCCACCGGCAGGATTATCGGCGCAGGCCAGTACGATAACTTCATCCAGACCAGCGCGCCGATCAACCCCGGCAACAGCGGCGGACCTCTCGTCAATCTGAAAGGGGAGGTCATCGGTATCAATACGGCTATCGTCGCGACGGGGCAGGGCATCGGGTTCGCGATCCCGAGCAGTATGGCCAAGACGGTCATCTCCGACCTCAAGGAGAAGGGAAAGGTGACCCGCGGCTGGATCGGGGTCGCCATCCAGAACCTCACGCCCGAACTGGCCCAATCCTTCGGCGCACCGGATACGAGGGGAGCGCTCGTGAGCGACACGGTGGAGGGCGGGCCCGCGGCTGCGGCAGGGCTGCAGCAGGGCGATATCATCACCGGCTTTAACGGCAAGGAGATCAGGACTGTGAACGATCTTTCGCGCGCCGTAGCCGAGACCCCGGTCAGGAAGGCGGTTCCGGTAAGAGTAGTGCGCAAAGGACAGACCATGACCTTCACGGTAACGATCGAGGAGCTGAAGGAAGAGCGGATGGCGTCACGGCCGCGGGCATCGAGAGATGACCTCGGCGTTGCGGTTGCCAACATTACTCCCCGCCTTGCCGAACGGTTGAAAATCACTGATAAAACAGGTGTTGTGGTCATCGAGGTGCTCCCGGGCAGCCAGGCCGATGAGGCCGGCATACAGCCGGGAGACCTCATAAAAGAGGTGAACCGCACCCCCGTGCGCAATGTAAACGAGTACCAGGCTGCCATGGAAAAGCTCAAAAAAGGCACCCCGGTCGTGCTGCTCCTCAAGAGGGGAGGGCAGACCTTTTACGTTTCGATTAAATAACTTCTCCGGATTTTCGATAAGTATAAGTACCGAGCAGCGATCAGCAATACGGTACAAGGGGGCCTGTGGGAACGGCGGCGGTCAAAAGCAGAAGAGTCAGGTTCAACGCGATCATCAGGAATATTCCTTTCTTCGCCTGCCTGTCCGATGAGGAGATCGGTGACCTGAAGCATATCCTTGTCGAGAAGCACTTCTCGAAGAACAGGATCGTGCTCCTCGAAGAGGATACGCAGAACTACATGTACATCATACTGTCGGGCAGGGTGAAGGTCGTCCACCTGAGCGAAGACGGCAAAGAGCATATCCTCGCGGTGCACAAGACAGGAGACTTCTTCGGCGAAATGGCGCTCCTCGACGGCAAGACCGCGCCGGCAACGGTGATGACCATGGAGGATACCTCGGTCGTCATCCTTTCGAAAAAGGACTTCGAGGAGTCCCTTTTGAAAAACGAGAAGGTCCTCAGGCAGCTCATCGCCGTACTCTGTTCCCGCCTGAGAGAGGCGTGGATGATGCTCAGGGTCCTGAGCCTTCCCCATGCGGAGGACCGGGTCAAGACCGTCCTGAGGATGGTGAGCCAGCAGTACGGGGTCAATGACCAGCGGGGCAGGCTGATTACGCTGAAGCTCACCCACCAGGACATCGCCGACTACTCCTCGATATCGCGGGAGACCGTAACCCGCCTCATGAGCAAGTTCGTTAAGGATGGGAGTATTGAGGTTGTTGAAAATAAGGGAATTGTCCTGAAAGCTTCGTTCTAGCCCCCCTTCACGTTCCGAGGCAAACAACCGTTTTGGTGACTGGCGTCACCGTATTCGGCTCCCCTCTCTTCTATAATGGAATCAGGTACAAAAAAAGGAGGTGCGCCATGTTCGGAGTTTTCAAGAAGATCGCCGTTTTATGGATCTTTTTCGTTATGATCGCCATTGCGAGCGGGGGCGGTGACCGTTTCAGGTCGCTTCAGGGGGAGGCGGGGTGGCTTACGGAAAAGATACTCGACCTGCTGGCCGCAAAGGCTGACGACCTGAGAGAAGAGGTAGATACGGTAAAAGAACGGATACAGCAGTGGTCCGGAGGAAAGAAGGACCTCGCCCGTAACGTGCTGTAGCTGCGCAGCAGATGACGGCCGGGTCGTGAGGCGGCAGATGCGCTGTCAAGAGATGTCCGGTTCATTAACGGCCTTCCCGAAGTCTTTCGATAGCATTTTCCCGTGATACGCTTACAGTCCCCTGTTCAGGAACCCTTTCATCAGCGCCGTCGTAAACTGCTCTTCGATCGCCTTGTCGGAGCGGAGCAGCTGCTGGTTGTCCTTCAGCACCTGCGTGACAGCGGGTACATCGAGGCGTCGATCGGGAAGTTTTGCCGCGGGGTTTGCGCTCACGATAAAGAGCCCGTCCTGGCTGGCCCACACGCGCCAGTAACAGCCGTCCTTATCCTCCACGGTAAAGACCAGGCGGGCCGTGACGAGCTCCTTCAGGATATTCCGGTAGGTCTCCAGGAACTCGAGGGGCACAATACGCTTCGCCTCGAAAAAGCGGAGCCATAGGGGGTTGGAGAAGACACGCGGCCTCTTCTTGCCCTCACCGGGATGCCCGGCCCCGGGGAGAGGCGCTGACTCGAACTGCACCACGTCGATATGCGCCCTGTCGGCCCGGTAGGCAGGGGCGTGCTCGAGCCATACAACCGACTCCTCTTCCTTATCGGGCAAGAGATCGCCGTACAGCTCGGTGGCGATGCGGTCGCACGCGGTGGTGACCAAAACGCCCTGGTTATCCTTTCTCTCCGTTATCATCACGCCGCACACACCGTTGTCGTACTCGACGATATCGACATCACAGATGCCGACCGGGACCTTGGGCGATGCCGGTGACGACTTGTAATGGAATACCCCGCTGTAGCGAACTCTCATTGCCGGTTGCATCCTCCTTCAGAACAGCATACTTAGTTATCGTCGCTGTCGCATGGTTTTTGAGCGGCCCGGTCCCGGTACGGTGCCGCGCCATGAAAACTTCTTGACGAGTTGTAACCTAATGGGTTACATTTAGGCATGATTAAGTCGTTTGCGCACAAGGGGCTTGAGAGGTTTTACCGTACCGGGAGCACCTTCGGCATTCAGGCCATCCACGCTAAGCAGCTCAGGCTTATTCTCACGATCCTTGACGCGGCGAGCTCGATCGAAGGCATAAACGTCCCCTCCCTGCGGTTGCACAGACTTAAAGGCGAGAGGAAAGATACCTGGGCGGTAACGGTACAGGCCAACTGGCGAGTTACCTTCCGGTTTGAAAACGGCAATGTAGAGGTCGTGAACTACGAGGACTACCACTAAGGAGGGTTGCACAAAATGGCTATGCATAATCCGGCCCATCCGGGAGAGGTTTTAAAAGGGCTCTGGCTTGAGCCTATGGGGATGTCGGTCACAGAGGCCGCTGAGCATCTCGGGGTCGCCCGGAAAACGGTCTCCAAGATCGTCAACGGACGCGGCGCCATTACGCCTGAAATGGCGCTGAGGCTTGAGATCGTCTTCGGCTCGACTGCCGAAACCTGGATGAATATGCAGACGGCGTATGATCTATGGCAGATGTCGGAGATGCGCAAGGCGTTGCGCCGGACGCTCCACCGTACGGTGAAAGCAGCTGCGACAAACTGAGGGAGAGGGAACTGTGTTGAAAATCAGGCCAGAATCGAGGCACTGTGATGTCTCTTTGACAGCAGAGGGTAGACATAACGTGAAGTAGTTGTTCTATAATATCAGATTAATGGAGAGGTGCCGGAGCGGTTGAACGGGGCGGTCTCGAAAACCGTTGACCTTTCGGGGTCCCAGGGTTCGAATCCCTGCCTCTCCGCCATTTTAAGCCTTGGAGAGCTCCTCTTACATGCGTCCCCGCTGTGCGCTCCTGCAGTCCCGCTGGCAACCTTCCCGCTGAACAGCCTGCAAAAAGATATTTTTCTGCAACACGGTCATGTGCTATAGTTATACATCAAAAATCTTGAAGAGCCGGGGGCGTTGGGACAATGGCGATGAAAAGGGCATTCCCGCTGTTTGTAATGCTCATCCTCTGTGGTCTCCTTTCGTTGGCGGCTGCCCCCGCCAACGCCGCTGAAGAACGGAAATCACCGAGCACCCCGGAAGCAATACCCAAGACAGACGCCGCCCCGAAGCCGGCTGTTCCGCCTGAGGCGAAGCCCTCTGCAGCCGCCGAAACAGCAGACGAAGGCTTCGATATCGTGCTCCTCCTCGACAGCTCCGGAAGCATGAGAAAGACCGATCCCAAAAACTACCGCACCGCTGCTGCGCGGCTCTTCATATCGCTGCTCGGCAAGAACGACCGTATCAGCATCGTCAGCTTCGGCGACTCCGCGCACCGTCTCCTGCCGCTTACCCAGAATACGCCGGCGCATCGTGACCGCCTCTTCGCCACGCTCGGGAAGGTCTCGTCGAAGGAGCCTACCACCCATATCCACGAAGGGGTCAAACAGGGGCTCGCCGAGTTCGGCGCCCCGTCGAGAAGGGACCGGGTGATGCTGCTCATGTCGGACGGCAAGCTGACCCTGGGATCGGGCGAGAAAGAGGCTGCCGCGCAGCAGGAGCTCTCGGCGCTCTTGAAAGAAGCGGCCAAAGGGAACATACGGCTTTACTCGATAGCCTTTACCGAGCAGTCCGATATGAAGCTCCTCGAGGATATGGCGAAGGCGACCGGGGGCTTTTCGAAGCTCGCGTCGAGCGATAAGGACATCCATGTCATCTTCTCGTCGATCTTCGAGAAGATGAAGTCGCCCGACACTGTCCCTATCGAAGGCGATGCCTTCACGATCGACAGGGATATCGAAGAGGCGATCGTCGTCATTACGAAAAAAGAGGGGACCGCTACCACGCTGATCGACCCCGCAGGCAGGAAGAATACGCCCGCACGCTTTGCCCAGAATATCCAGTGGTACGAGTCGAAGCTCTTCGATATGATTACGGTAAAAGCGCCCGCAGCAGGACGGTGGAAGGTCAGTCTGAGCGCCAAAGAGGGGAACAAGGTGTTCGTTATCACCGACCTCAGGCTCAAGAGCTCGTTCGACCGTAATTATGTCAGCAAGGGCGACCGCTTGAAGGTTTCGGCGTGGCTCGAGAAAGAGGGCGCCGTACTGGCCGAACCGGGTTTTCTCGAACAGGTCTCGTTTTTCGTCGAAGTTGCCGCTCCTCCCGGAGCCGATGACCCTGCCGGTACTGCAAAGGATGAGGGGAAGGGCGCGCGCCTCGCCCTCCGGAAGACGGAGCCGGGTCCCGACCAGGAAGGCGGAGGCCGAGCCGATGCCGGTGTATATTCCGGCGAGTTCCTGATCGACAGGGCCGGTGAGTATACCCTGAAAATAACGGCTGAGGGGAAGACCTTTAAACGGGAGAAGGTGTTTCAGTTCAAGGCGGGCGAACCGGCTGCCCCGCAGGCCGCGGCGCCCGCGGCCGCACCGGCAGAGGGAAAGAAGGGTAAGGCAGGGGGGGATGCCTGGACCCCCGTTCTGGTGAAGTTCGGCATTATCAACTTTATTCTGCTCCTCGTGGTGGTCGCCTTCTATTTCGGAGGGAAGGCGAAGGGCGCCAAAAAAGCGAAACAGAAAAAAGGAAAGAAATAACGATGACCGTCACTCTCGATGCCCTCCATTTTCTGCTGCTCCTCGAGGCTGCCGTGGTGCTCTGCGGCACGACCATCTTTTTCATAGTGAGGAACGGCAGGCACAAGCGGTTGTACCAGAAGACCCTCAGAGAGCTCGCGAGCGTTACGGCAACAGAGAGCGAGACCGCTCTGCGGGAAGAGGCGAGACTCGAGGCTGCTCCGGAACGGCCAGTCCCCGCGGCGATAACCGAAGAGCGGGAGGCGCCGGCCCTCCCGGCTGCGGAAGAGTCCTTCGGGGGATTCCCCGACGAGATGATCGCAGCGGAGAGACCAGCCTCTGGACATGCGGAGGAGGAGACGGCGGCACCCTTCCCGGAGGAGTCCCCTGACGGCGCCGCAGCAGGCCAGGTCCGACGGCTGCAGCGGATGGTGGATTTCCAGAAGAGTACGATCCTCGACCTGATGTGCTATAAGGACCTGTTCGAGAGCGCCCAGCAGCGCCTGGCAGCGCTGCAACAGAGCAGCGCCGACCTCCAGCGTACGATCAGGAATCTTATCGATACCGGCGGTGCGGACGCCGGAACGTTTTCGGAACCGCTCGCCGTGCTCGAACGTAACAACAACGACCTCGACCACTATATCGGGACGCTCACCTCCGAAAGTGAGGCGCTCTCGGAGAAGTTCCGGGTCTGGGAGGACGAGTTCCGGAGCATCAGTGAAGACCTCGGCGACGGCGGCAGCTCCGGGTCCGGTCTCGACGAAGAGCGCTGCACTTTACTGCTCAGGGAGAAAGAGGAGCTGGCGGCAAGGACTCTGGAGGTCGAGGGCCAGCTCCAGGAAAAGAGCACGATGCTCGGCGACCTCCAGAGGCAGTATGAGGACCTCGAAAAAGAGTATATGATCCTCTACCGGCAGCAGCAGCAGGGGAAGCTTTAGCCGCTCTCTTTGTCGAAAAGCTTCTGCTCGTAGGAAGGGAAATCCTCGAGATTGAGGGGCCGCTTCCTGAGCAGGTTGAGCTTCATAATCTTGAAGTTGAGCTCCCTCAGGCGCTTCAGCTTTTCCTTGTCGTCGTCGAGTGTCTCGATCAGGTCCTTGAGGCTGAGTATCTCCCTGTTCATTTCGATCTCGGGGGGCAGGCAGCCCGCGTTCTTGAGGATCCGGTAGGCGAGCCTGAGGTCCTCCGGTATCCACGCCTCATCCGCAAACGTGAGCGGTTTCCCCGCCCCTGCAAGATTGTCGAAAGCGCCGTTCTCCATCGCCTCCCGGATTTTTTCTTCAGCGATTTTTGCGATCACATCCATAGAAAACGCTCCTGCGTTATCCGCGCAGCTCGAGAGCAGCATAATAAAAGGCTGCCAGCCCAAAGGCCAGCGACAATATCCAGAGCAGAAAAAGGTAGAGAGCCCGTCCCCTGTTCTTCTGCCGCAGGTGGAAGAACAGCCTCGGCGTGAGGGTGACGGTCCCGAAAAGCAGCATGAGTCCCATAAGCAGTTGTGTGGCGATTCGTACCATAGCGGAAAAATGTTCCTCCTGCATGAGTGGTAAAGCGATAATCAATCCCCGCTGCCGGAATGCACGCTTCGGCGGGTGAGCTGCAACCGGTCAAGGATGTCCCGTACTGCACCGATCTCTCTCTTCTCGCGGACTGCAGCGAGGACTTCCTTTCTCCCTTCCTTATCGCCGCAGAGGATGCAGCCGACGACGCAGCCGTTATCGATCACCAGCTTCCGGTAGATTCCCCTCGCATCGTCTCTGCCCGTCAGGGACTCCATCGTGTTCTCCGGATCGATATTCCCTGCCGACAGGAACTCAACGCCGGCGACCTTGAGGATATTGGACGGAAGGGTGCCGGTATAGACCGCATTCCCTCCCGCCATGTTGATGCCCGCTGCCTCTCCCTGTTGTTCCGCGGCGGGCCATAAGCCATAGACGATGCCCCGGTGTTCTGCGAGGTCGCCGGCGGCATAGACATCGGGCAGCGTCGTTTCCATGCGGTCGTTGACCACCACTCCCTTGCCGAGGAGCGCACCGGTCCCCTGGAGCAGCGCGGTGTTGCAGCGGATGCCCGTGGAGACGATGATCATGCCTCCCCTCACCACCCGTCCATCCTCGAGCGCCAGCCCCTCGACTGCAGGGCCGCCTTTCACCTCTCTGGCTTTCGCATTAAGGAAGAAGCGAAATCCTATGGTTTCGAGTCTTTTCTGGAGCACTTCCGCGCCTTCGGCATCGAGCTGCTTCGGCAGCAGCCGGGGGAAAAATTCGACGATCGAAACCTTTTTCCCCGCCTTCCTGAGCGCGTTGCCTGCTTCGATGCCCAACACGCCGCCGCCGAGAATGATAGCGGTATCGGTATGCTGCGAGAAATCCTTGATTATCAGGGCGTCATCGAGGGTTTTGAGGGTGAAGACCCCCTTTTTCAGGGGACTGGCCGGGGGAGGGACAAAAGGGGTGCTTCCTGCTGCGACCAGCAGGCGGTCGTACCCGATCTTCCGGCCGTTCACGAGAGATATCTCCTTTCTGCCCGGCGCTATCCCGGCGACCCGTGTGTTGAGGAGGAGGGTGATGGCGTTCCGTTCGTACCAGGCATCTTTATAGAGTATGAGACCGTCCTCGGTGACCTCTCCGGCGAGGTAGTCGATCAGGCGTATCCTGCTGTAAAAGGGAACGGGCTCTTCGGAAAGGATCAGGAGCTCCGCGGCAGGGTCGAATTTGCGTATGGAAAGAGCGGCAGTGGTGCCGGCGATACCATTGCCGATGATGATGTGTTTCATAAAACTATTCTATGCCACCACCGCCCGCCCTGTAAAGCGCACCGCTGCAGCCTTTATGATGACGGAACGAAGGGGCGAGCAAATTGACAAAAGGTTCATTTAGAACTTATAATTGTTTTATAATATTTTTTTATTCTCTCATCGCAAAGAGTGGAGGTGCTTTATTATGGCGGAAGGGGTTGTGGAGCTTACCAGTGCTGCGTGGGACCAGGATGTATTGAAGGCGAGCGGCGTGGTGATGGTGGATTTCTGGGCAGTGTGGTGCGGTCCGTGCAGGATGATCGCCCCGACTATAGAAGAGCTGGCTAAAGAGTATGCCGGGAAGATCAAGGTAGGCAAGCTGAACACCGACGAGAATCCCGATGTCGCGAGCAAGTACAAGATCATGGGAATCCCGACGGTCATGTTCTTCAAGGACGGCCAGAAGGTTGACCAGATTGTGGGAGCGGTACCGAAACCGCAGTTGAAGGCCAAGATTGACGCACTCCTCGCCGGTTAGATACAGAGCTCCGAGGCATAGACGCGGTGCCCGATTCATGAGAAGGGCGGTGTTGCTGTGCATGGTAGTGCTGCTGGGCGCTCTTTCGCTTATCTCCTGCGGGCAGAGTGAAAAGGGTGCGGCGGGTGCGGCTCATCCCTTTACTCTCCCGGATATCCATAACAACAAGGTGGCATTGAACGACTACCGGGGTAAGGTGGTGCTGATAGAGTTTTTTGCGACCTGGTGCCCTCCCTGCCAGATGTCGGCGCCGGACATCCAGTACGCATATGCGAAGTACCGGGACAAAGGATTCGTCGTCCTTGCCGTCTCGATGGATGAGGGACCCGATGCGGTTCCCGCCGCACACTCCTTTGCGAAGGAGTTCGGCCTCTCCTTTCCGATCCTGATGGACGACGGCACGGTGAGCAGCCGTTATGCGATATCCAGCATCCCGACCTCCGTGGTTATCGACAGAGAGGGAAAGATGAGGCATAAGCATATCGGGGCGCCTCCCGACCTGACCGAACGGCTGTCAAAAGAGATAGAGGCGCTTTTGTAGAAGGCGGCTATCAGCTATCCATGACGGTAAACAGCAATCAACGAACTATGAACTATACCTTACCTGATGACGGAGTTTTTCTATTATGTTTGAGTCACTGAGCGATAAACTCGAGGGCATCTTCAAAAAGCTGAAGGGCAGGGGCCTGCTCAAGGAGGAAGATGTCGATGTCGCCCTGAAGGAAATACGCCTGGCGCTCCTCGAAGCCGATGTCAACTTCAAGGTCGTCAAGGACTTTGTGCAGCATATACGTGAGCGGGCCGTAGGGAAAGAGGTGCTCGAGAGCCTTTCGCCGGGCCAGCAGGTGGTCAAGATCGTACACGACGAGCTCTGCGCGCTCCTGGGGACCACGAACACCCGCATACAGCTCGCGCCGAACCCCCCGACCGTTCTCATGATGATCGGTCTGCAGGGATCCGGCAAGACGACGACGTCGGCGAAGCTTGCGCGCATCTTCAAGAAAGAGGGGCGGAGGCCGATGCTCGTGGCCGCCGACCTCCAGCGACCTGCGGCGATCGACCAGCTGGTGACGCTCGGCAAGCAGCTCGACATCCCGGTCTTCCATTCGAAGGAGATGAAGGACCCCGTCGCCCTCAGCGAGGAGGCGGTGAAGCGCTCGAAGCTCGACGGCAGGGATATCGTCATTATCGATACCGCGGGCCGTCTGCATATCAACGAGGAGCTGATGGATCAGCTGCGGCAGATCAAGGCGAGGGTCGCTCCGAAAGAGGTGCTCCTCGTTGCCGACGCCATGACCGGCCAGGATGCCGTGACCATGGCGAAGAGCTTCAACGAGCAGATCGGCATCGACGGCATCATCCTCACCAAGATGGACGGCGACGCGCGCGGCGGCGCCGCGCTCTCGATCCGGCATATTACCGAAAAGCCGATCAAGTTCATCGGCGTCGGCGAAAAGATCGACATGCTCGAGCCCTTCCATCCCGACCGTATCGCCAGCAGGATACTCGGCATGGGAGATGTCCTGACCCTCATCGAGCAGGCCCAGCAGTCCTTCGACCAGAAAGAGGCAGAAAAGCTCCAGAAGAAGATACTGGAAGAGAGCTTCACCTTCGAAGACCTCCGGGACCAGCTGAAGAAGATACGGAGCATGGGGCCGCTCGAGAACCTGCTCGGCATGATACCGGGCATGAACAAGGCGATGAAGGACGTGAAGGTGGACGAGAAGGAGTTCGTGAGAATCGAAGCGATCATCAACTCGATGACCCCCGCAGAGCGAAGGAACCACAACATCATAAACGGCAGCAGGAAGAAGCGCATCGCCCTGGGCAGCGGCACGACGACGGCAGAGGTGAACAGGCTCATCAAGCAGTATCTCGATATGAAGAAAATGATGAAGATGTTCAAAGGGAAGAAGGGGTTCCGCCTCCCGAAGGTGCTGCCGTTCTGATGCGCACAAACCTTGCAGCGAAGCGTTGAAATAAGGTAAAATTGAAGGTTTTTCCAATGAGGGGCATCGCCCCTTGAGATACCGCACAGCGTAACAACGGTGCTTCGGTACATGCGGGACGGTGTCCCTGTAACACTTCAGGAGGTGGAGACGTGGTTAAGATCAGATTGACGCGGCTGGGCGCTCACAAGAAACCTTTTTATAGAGTTATCGTGGCTGACTCGAGGGCGCGGAGGGACGGCCCCTTTGTCGAGATCATAGGCACCTATGACCCGAAGAAAGAACCCTCTGAGATAAAGGTCGACCTGGACCGGGCGAAACACTGGATCGAGCGCGGCGCGCAACCTACCGGCACGGTGAAGAGACTCTTGCAGAAGGCGGGATTGTAACACCCAATCCCCACGATCGCGGCTAATTCGGATACTGCCACATCAAATGGAGGTGGACGATGAGGGAATTGATCGAGGCCATGGCAAAATCGCTGGTTGACAGACCTGAAGAGGTGAAGGTGAGCGAGATCGACGGGGAGAAGACCACGGTGTTCGAGCTCAGGGTGGCGCAGAGCGATCTCGGCAAAGTCATCGGAAAGCAGGGAAAGACCGCCCGTGCGATGAGGACGATCCTGGGGGCTGCGGGAACGAAAATCGGCAAGCGCTGCGTGCTCGAGATTTTAGAGTAAGGCGCATTGCATAAATACACGTGAAGGGGCGTTTGCTGAGAACGCCCCTTCTTAGTTATCACCAACAACGGTCTGAAGAAGTAAGGGTATCATGGGCATCGGCTTCGATATCATCACCATATTCCCGGAGATTATTCACGCGTACCTGGGCGAGAGTATTCTCAAGCGGGCGGCCCGGAGGGGCCTTATCGACGTCAGGGTGTACAATCCCCGGGATTTCACGACCGATAAGCACCGCACCGTCGACGACTACCCGTACGGGGGAGGGTCGGGCATGGTCATGAAGATAGAGCCCCTCTACAACGCGATACAGGCGATCAGGAGCGACGGTATGGAGCGGCTGACCGTCATGCTGAGCCCCCAGGGGAGGTTATTCACCCAGGACGAAGCGGAGCGCCTGGCCCGGGAGCCCAGAAGGATACTGTTCCTCTGCGGCCGGTACGAGGGGGTCGACGAGCGGGTGCGGGAGTCGCTCGCGGACGATGAGCTCTCGATCGGCGACTATGTTTTGACTGGTGGAGAGCTGCCCGCTTTGGTTATAATAGACAGCATTGCCCGCCTCCTGCCGGGTGTGCTGGGGGACGAGGCATCGGCGCAGGAAGAGTCCTTTACCTGGGGTATCCTCGATTATCCCCATTACACGAGGCCGCCGGAATTCGGGAACATGCGGGTCCCCGAGGTGCTGCTCTCCGGCAACCATAAGGAGATCGCCCGGTACCGGCGAAAAGAGGCGCTGCGGAGGACGCTGCTCAGGCGTCCGGACCTCCTCGGCAAGGCGCATCTCACGGACGAAGATCATGTGCTGTTGAAAGAGCTTAGCTCGGAAGAAATAAAGAAGCAGTAGACCGGGAGGAGTACGATGAATCTGATACATACCATTGAAGAAGGCTACAAGAGAACGGTTCCTGATTTCAATATCGGCGATACGCTGAGAATCTACGTAAAGGTCGTCGAGGGAGACAAAGAGAGGCTCCAGCCCTACGAGGGGGTCGTCATCGCCCGGAAAGGGAGCGGCATCAAAGAGACCTTCATGGTGCGGAAGATCTCCTTCGGCGTCGGCGTCGAGCGTATCTTCCCCGTCCATTCCCCGTCGATCGACAAGATCGAGCTGTTGAAGAGGGGCGACGTGAGAAAGGCGAAGCTGTATTACATCAGGAGCAAGAAGGGGAAAGAGGCGAAGATCAAGGAAAAGGGCCGGGAGCAGCGATAGGAGTCTCAAGGTCCTGCCCTGCCCCGTCCCGGGAGGACGCGCTCATGCCGATGGATCCCTTTGTCTATGACGAGACCGTGCGGGAGTCCGGCGGTTTCGAGGTGATCGCAGGGATCGATGAGGCGGGCAGAGGCCCCCTGGCAGGGCCCGTCGTCGCCGCCGCCGTCGTGCTGCCCCGCCATTGCCGCATACCCGGCGTCAGGGACTCGAAAAAGATCCCTGAGCGGGAGCGTGAACACCTCTTCTGGGAGATCCTCGAGACGGCTCTCGATTTCGGCATCGGCATCGGGGGCGTCGAAGAGATCGACCGCCTCAATATCCTCGAAGCGACCCGCCACGCGATGCGCGCTGCTGTCAGCGACCTTTCCTGCCGCTATGATCTCGTTCTCATTGACGCTGTCCGCATCCCCCCGCCGCCGGCGCCGCAGATGCCGATCGTCAAGGGCGATGCGAAGAGTGCTTCCATAGCCGCTGCTTCGATCATCGCCAAGGTGGTGCGGGACAAGATCATGCTGAAGTACCACGCCCTCTATCCCCATTACGGCTTCGACCGGCACAAGGGGTACGGGACCAGGGCGCATCTCGAGAGCCTCGAAAAGTACGGACCGAGCCCCCTCCACCGGAAGAGCTTTGAAAGAGTGCGGTCATTAATGCTACCATTTAACGACCGTAACGGTTTCTGAGGAGGAGCGATGGAGAGAGAGCGGATTGACGAGGCCCTTGAACTGCTCTGGGTGCTGAAAGAGGAAGGCCACGAGGACCTGAAGCGGTTCACCTTGAGCTCCGATGACAGCGACATCGAGGCGGTGATCGGGGCGCTCAAAGAGGACGGGCTGGTCACGGTAAGCGGCAACGCCATAGCGCTCACCGAAAAGGGGACGGTCCTCGCCAAGGGGCTTCTCCGCAGACACCGGCTCGCAGAGCGGCTCTTTACGGATGTCTTCGACCTCTCGATGGAGGTGGTGGACGAGGACGCCTGCAAGATGGAGCATATCCTGAGCGAAGAGCTCACCGACAGCGTCTGCACCTTTCTCGGCCACCCCCCCACCTGTCCTCACGGCAAGCCGATCCCGCGCGGCGAGTGCTGCAAGAAGTACCGTGTCGATGTCCAGCCGGTGGTGGTGCGGTTGACCGAGTTCGAGGTGGGGCAGAAGGGGAAGATCGTCTTCATTACGCCTTCGGAGGCCTCCCGGATAAGCCGCCTGAGCTCGATCGGCGTGATCCCCGGCTCGGTCATCAAGCTGCTCCAGCGGCGGCCCTCGGTAGTGCTCCAGATCGACGAGACGACCATCGCCATAGATCCCGACCTCGCAAAAGAGATATTCATCAAAAGGGTCACCTAATTCAGGCGTCCCTTTGATAAGGGTTAGAGAGTGAGGCGGCCCCGCCTCACTCCCCCCGCTCATCGTATCAGGTGTTTTACATTTTCAATGGGTGTTTCCTTGCCCCTCCGCACCCCTCTGTGCTATGGTAAAGGACTTGAAATTCTGAAAGGTGTGTATTAGGATTCTATCGTATGGTTAAAAACGACCGCTGGATACGCGAGATGGCTGAAAGAGGCATGATCGAGCCCTTCCACGAGAGCCAGAAACGGGAGGGGGTCATCTCCTACGGCGTCAGCTCGTACGGCTACGACATGCGCATCGGCGACGAGTTCAAGATCTTTACCAACGTCAATACTACCGTTGTCGATCCCAAGCAATTCGACTTGAAGAGTCTGGTCGATTACAAAGGGCAGGTCTGCATTATTCCTCCCAACTCCTTTGTGCTTGCCCGATCCCTGGAATACTTCAGGATCCCCCGGGACGTGCTGGTGATCTGTCTCGGCAAGTCTACCTATGCGCGGTGCGGCCTCGTGGTGAACGTGACGCCCCTCGAGCCGGAGTGGGAGGGCCATGTGACGATCGAGATATCCAATACGACGCCCTTGCCGGCAAGAATTTATGCCCATGAGGGTATCGCCCAGCTCATTTTCCTCCAGTCCGCCGAGCTCTGCGAGACGTCGTACAAGGATAAGTCGGGAAAGTACCAGTCGCAGACGGGAATAACGCTTCCGAGGCTCTAGCATGGGATGGAAGGATAAACTCATCATCGCCCTCGATGTGCCCGACGCAAAAAAGGCGCTCGCCATCGTCGATATGCTCGGGGAGCATGCCGGGGTCTTCAAGGTCGGGTTCGAGCTCTTTGTCGGCGCCGGTCCCGCTATCGTCGAGCAGATACAGAAGAAGGGCAAAAAGGTCTTTCTCGACCTGAAATTCCATGATATCCCCATCACCGTTTCGAAAGCGGCGGTCGAAGCGACCAGGCTCGGGGTGTATATGTTCAATCTCCACGCTTCCGGCGGACTGGCGATGATGACCCGCTGCACCGAGGCGGTCGCCGAAGTATGCCGGAAAGAACATCTCCAGCGTCCCAAGATAATCGGCGTTACGACCCTCACCAGCCTCGATGACAAGACACTGAAGAGCGAGCTCTGTATCCAGCACGGACTGAAAGCCCATGTGAAGCACCTCGCGCTCCTCGCTCAGAAAGCGGGGCTCGACGGCGTGGTGGCCTCCCCCCACGAGATCGGCGTGATCAAGCAGCACTGCGGAAGCGCCTTCCTCGTCGTCACGCCGGGCGTACGGCCGTCCTGGGCTCCTCCCGATGACCAGCGGCGGACCGCGACGCCGAAAGAGGCGATCAAGGACGGCGCGGATTACATCGTGATGGGCAGGGGGATCGTGAAGCAGGAAGACCCCATCAAGGCCATCGAGCTCATCTCTCTCGAGATGCTCACCGCGTAGCCGGGGACCCGCCGGCATCCCGCCAGAGACATGGCAAAAGGAACGGACATGCCCCGGATAGTCCCCTGCTGCTGACGTAAATTCCCGCGATGCCGCCGGCGAACCTGAATATAAGCAAGCACGACTTTATCGACGCCCTCCGGACAGGAGAGGTCCCGCCGCTCTACCGCGAGATCCCCTACCGACGGCCCCAGGCCGTCTACGAGGCGGTATGCCGCTCGCTCGGCTCTTCGCACTGCACCATACTCCTCGAGAGCGTAAAGGGGCCGGAGACTATCGCCCGGTACTCTTTTATCGCCTTCGATCCCTATCTTGTCCTCACGGCAAAGGACGGCGAAGTGAGGGTGAGCGCCGGCGCACGGGAGGCGGTCTCTTTCAGGCCTCCGCTCGACCGCCTGAAGGAGCTCGTCGGGGCGTATCCCCAGAAGCCCGCCGCGGGGCTCCCGCCGTTTCAGGGAGGGGCCGTCGGGCTGCTGAGCTACGATTTCGTGCGGTACATCGAGGATATCCCGGGGAGCGCCGTCGATGACCTCCGCATACCCGACCTGCACTTCATGATGGCGGATCGCGTGATCGCCTTTGATCACAGGGAGGAGAGGGCATGGATGATCGTTGCGCCCGGCGCACGCGCAATGGACCTCGGATACCGGGATATCGCCGCCGTCGACTTCGGCGCGGCATACGACGAGGCGGAGGAGGTGCTCCGGCGGTTCGGCGATCTGCTGGGGGGGAAGCTGCCGGCGCCGGAAAGCGGTCCGGACGCAGCGCTCCCTGCCGGTCGCACTGAGTCGCGGCCGGCAGGGCTTACCTACGAGCTCTCCAAGCAGCAGTATATGGATATGGTGGCAAGGGCGAAGGAGTATATTGCTGCCGGCGACATATTCCAGGCGAACCTGTCCCAGCGCATTGCGGCCTCCATAGGAAGCGCACGTCCCTGGGATATCTACCGGCTGCTCAGCGCCATCAACCCCTCACCCTTTGCGGCATTCGCCGACTTCGGCGCCTATTCCCTTGTCAGCTCCTCCCCGGAGCGGCTGGTGCGCGTCAGGGACGGCATTATCGATACGCGCCCCATTGCCGGCACGAGGCCGAGAGGAAAGGACCGGGACGAGGATGAGGCCCTGCGGGCGGAGCTGCTGCTGAATGCAAAAGAGCGGGCCGAGCATATCATGCTCATCGACCTCGAGCGGAACGATATAGGCAGGATTTCCGAATACGGCAGCGTCACGGTCGACGAATTGATGATTACGGAAGAGTATTCTCACGTGATCCACATCGTCTCGAATGTGAAGGGGCGGCTGAAAAAAGAGAGCAGCTGCTTCGACGTCATCAAGGCGGCCTTTCCCGGCGGCACCATCACCGGCGTGCCGAAGGTGCGATGCATGGAGATCATCGATGAGCTCGAGCCGGTGCGGCGGGGCCCCTATACCGGCTCGCTCGGCTATATCGGGTTTGCCGGCACGATGGACCTCAATATCGTCATAAGGACCTTTGTGGTGAAGGACGGAACCGCCTATGTCCAGGCAGGCGCGGGGATCGTCGCCGACTCGGACCCTGAGCGCGAATACTACGAAACGCTCAAGAAGGCAGAGGCGCTGCTGAGGACGCTCGAGCACCTCCGCTGATCCCCTGGAACGCTCCTTGTTGCATCACCCGCAGTGAATAGTGTATGGTACATCGGACTGCTGAACAGCACATGACTACCGGAACGGAAATATGAGAGTCCCCTTTTCCCAGAGGCTCGCGACACGGCTCTTCATCCTGCCCCTCCTGATCACGCTGCTGGTCATTGCCGCCGGCGGCATCGGGCTCTATTTTTTCAGCCCCCTTCACCTGCTGTCGGATATGCACCGTCTGCACCTTCTCAACCTGACCTCTGAAAAGAAGATGCTCCTGGATACCTGGTTCGAGCAGAGTACCCGCTCCGTCGACTATCTCTCCCGGAGCGTCCAGCTCAGGAGTGCCGCAGCAGTGTTCCGCACGCCGCCGGCGGGAGAGGCGGCCAAAGAGGGGATATCGCCGAAAGCGGCAAAGGCCCTCGCAGAGCTCTTCCCTGTTGCACCGTTCAGGGTGGTTGCCGTTCTGTCGAAGCAAGGCAAAGTCATAGCGAGCAGCCAGAAAGAGCTCGAGGGCGGGGACTGGTCGGATAGAGACTTTTTCGAACGTGCTGCGGACCTTAAGGACGCTGCCGTTGTGGGACTGTATGATTACGGCAACCCGGACAGCGGTATCATTTTCCTCGCGCCCCTGGCCGATGCAAAGGGCGATACCGCGGGGTTCCTCTACTGCCTTGCCGGCCTGGAAAAGGTAGCGAGGCTCTTGCAGGTGGAGAGCCCTCTTTACAAGACCGGAAAGGTGGAGCTGATCGACCGGGAAGGCAATATCGTGGCGACCAAAAGCGGCGCCCCGGCAAGAAAGGTCAGGTACAACCTCCCGAGGGCGGCGGATGAACGCCCTCTTCGTTTCAAGGAGCGGTTCTTCTACTCCCTCAGGTCCCTTGACCACGCGCCGTTCCGGCTCATCAGTACGGTTGAACGCTCGGAGGTGATGCTTCCCTTTACCCTCCTTGCCGCCTTCTCCGCGCTCTGCCTCGGTGCTCTCCTTGCGGTGGTGCTCGTCCAGGGGCTCATTGCAGCGCCGCGCCGCATCACGAGGCCGGTGGCGAAGCTTGCCGGCATGAGCAAGCTCATTGCTGCCGGCACCCTCGATATCGAGCTGGGAAAAGAGTACCGGGGTGAGCTGCAGGAGCTGAAGAAGGCTCTCGAGGCCATGGTCGAGGAGCTGAAGGCAAAGGAGACGAGCTTCAGGGAGAGCAAGGCGCCGGGGGAGATCGTCGTCAGGCCTGTCTGGTACCCGAGCATCATCTCCCACGAGGTGCGGGCCCCTTTGCAGCATATGGCCGGCGAGCTGGAGCGCCTCACCGCCTCGGAGCAGGGGCTTTCGGAGCAAGGCAGGCGGCTGTGTGACGAGGTGCGCGATACCGCGTACGATCTCTTATGGCTCATCAACAGCCTTCTCGATCTCCTCAAGCTCGAAGCAGGGGGGAGCCTTGTTGCTCCCGAGGAGTTCAATTTCTGCGACCTCCTGGGAGAGGTCGAGGAGCGGGCGCGTCGGCTCATAGGGGGCAAGGAGATCACCCTGGTCGTGGATTGCCACGAGGTGTTTACGTCCAAGGCGGTCTCCGCGGACCGGCAGCGGCTGCGACAGATTCTCTTCACCCTCGTCAGCGCCGCAGCCAAGAATACCGCAGTGGGGACCATTACGATCCTGTCGTCGGAGAGCATACGGGAGGGCATCTCCTCCATCGAAGTCTCGATAGCCGATACAGGGAAGGGACTCGACCGTGAAGTGCTGGACCGCCTTGCCGGCGACGACTCCCTCGCCTCCCTGCCCCTCAGCATCATCATAGCGAAGAGGATGACCGAGCTCCTCGGCGGCAGAATCGAGATCGAGAGCGAGCCGGGCAAGGGGTCGGCCGTCACCGTGACGGTCCCGACGAAGGCGATCATCTATTAGGGGCGGCCGGACCCGGTGAGTTGAAGATTGCCCGGGATTCTGTTAATATGAGTAATTGTTCTGAAAGTATAATTATTGCCTGTAAGAAGCATATGCAGTGATCCTGAAGGCATCCTGAAGGACAATCGCGGGGGAGGAATGAAAAAGGGGGTCGCAGAGCGTGAGTAATGAAAAACAGAACATGTCGTTCGTTGACAGGATATGGAGCTTCTTTTCGTCCATAACCCTTGCCATCGTTGTTTTCACGGTCATTTCTCTTACGTCTATCGTAGGCACTATCCTCGAGCAGGGGGCTGCGCCGGAGCGTAATATCAAGCTGCTCACCAAATTCTTCGGCGAGTCGTCGCCGACGGTCTATCGCATCCTCGATACGCTCGGCTTCACCAATATGTTCCACTCCTGGTGGTTCATCGCGCTGCTCTTTATTTTCGCGGCGAATATCATCGTCTGCTCCCTCGACCGGCTGCCGAAGATTTGGAAACTGACGAAGGAGCCGATCAAGCCCCTTACCCCAGAACAGTTCGCGGTAATGCCTATCAAACGCGAGGCGACGCTCAAGGACAAGCCCGACAAGGCGCGGGAGTCTGTCGAAGCCGCCATGAAAAAGGCGGGCTTTGCCCTCGCTGCCCACCAGGACGAGAACGGGATGCAGCTCTATGCCGAAAAGGGCAGGTACAGCCGCCTCGGCGTCTATGTCACCCATCTCAGCATCCTCTTAATCTTCATCGGCGCGCTTATCGGTGTCTTTTTCGGATTCAATGCATCCCTGAATCTCCTCGAGGGCACGGCCTCCGATGTCGCCTACCGCGGGAGCGCCGAAAAGACGGTGCCGCTGGGGTTTACGATCCGCTGCGATGACTTCAATGTCTCCTTTTATGACAACACGGACACGCCCAAGGCCTTCAACAGCTGGCTGACGGTCATCGAGAACGGCAGAGAGGTGCTGAAGAAGCAGATCGACGTGAACAATCCGCTCAAGTACAAGGGCATCACCTTTTACCAGTCGAGCTACGGTTTCTCTCCGAGCAGGGACTCGCTCTTCGTCTTCAATCTCACCTCTCCCACGGGAAGAACCGAATCGGTCAGCCTCAAGTTCGGCGGCACCTTCTCGATCCCCGGGACCGCGGTGACGGGGCGCATCGTCGATTTCAGCCCGGCCCTCGGGCAGGATCCGTCGGGCAGACTGTTCACCTATGCGGAGATGATGAACAACCCCGCGGTATTCGTGGAGCTCTCCGAAGGCGGGAAGGTCAAGTACAACCAATGGATACTCAAGCGCTATCCCCAGACCTGGAGACTGCCCGACGGCATTGTCGAGTTCGTCGATCTCTGGGGCGCGCAATATACGGGCCTGCAGGTGCGGAGGGACCCCGGCGTCTGGATCGTCTATCTCGGCTGTCTTGTTATGGCCATCGGCCTTTATGCATCGTTTTTCATGAGCCATTCGCGGGTGTGGGTCAGGCTCAGGGAGGAGAAGGGCGCTACCAAGGCCATCTTTGCCGCCTCCACCAACAAGAACAGGCTGTCTTTCGAGCAGAAGATAGACAGGGCAATCAAGAGTCTCTAGGCTTTCAAGGAGGATTTCTTTATGGACAGTTCCCAGTTTTTCGGTATCGCGAGCATCGCCTATATCCTTGCAATGGTTTCGTATATAGCGTATCTCGTCTTCAGGAACGGGACTATCGGCATCATTGCGACGACGATCACCGCCGCAGGTCTGGCGTCCCAGACCATCGCGTTCATCCTGCGCGGCATCGAGTTCCACGGCATCGGGCAGATGGGGTTCATGAGGGCGATTCCGCTGACCAACCTCTATGAATCGCTCGTCTTCTTTGTCTGGTGTCTCATCGGCGGCTATCTCATCATAGAATGGAAGTACAAGAGCCGCTCCTTCGGCGCCTTTATAACGCCCATAGCGGGTATGGCCCTCGCCTTTATCGATATATCGGGGATGGACAAGAGCATCCATCCGCTTATCCCCGCGCTCCAGAGCAACTGGCTCCTGGCCCATGTGACCATGAGCTTCATCGCCTACGCTACATTCGCGATCTCCTTTGCAACGGCGATCATGTACCTCGCCGTTACCACAGACAAGAAGGACGCTTCCTATTCGTTCTGGACCATTACCCTCGGCGTCTTCCTGGCGATCCTGATCGGCATGGGAATCGACTTTCTCGTCTTCCGGGTGGCGGAGAGCTCTCCCGAGGCGTTCATCAAGAGCCATCTCTTCAAGGCGACCTTCAGGAACAGCTCGGGCTTCATCGCGGCGCTCAGCTATGCCGCCGCTGCAGGATTCATCTTCATCGTCTGGAAGTACGGCTCGGCGCTCAAGAGGATCATCACCTCCTTCTCCATCGAACCGGACCTGCTCGACGATCTGACCTACAAGAACATCGCCATCGGTTTTCCCATATTCACCCTCGGCGGCCTCATCTTCGGGGCTATATGGGCTGACCAGGCCTGGGGCAGGTACTGGAGCTGGGACCCGAAGGAGACCTGGTCGCTGATCACCTGGTTCGTCTACGCCTTCTATCTCCATGCCCGGTTCCTGAGGGGATGGCGCGGCGCCAACATCGCGATGGTAGCCGTCGTCGGGTTCATCAGCACGATCTTCACCTATCTCGGCGTCAACCTTCTCCTCAGCGGTCTCCACTCGTACGGAGGGCAATAGGACAAGTGGGAGGCAGGAACGGAGAAGTAGGAGGCAAGGATAAAACTCTTTACCTCTTACCTCTCACCTCTTCCCTCCTATTTTCTGCCTTTTACCGCTCATTTCTCAGTTCTCATTTGTCATGTATATTCTCGGTATAGATACCTCATGTGACGATACCTCGGCGGCGGTGCTCGGCGACGGGGATACGATGCTCTCGAACATCATCTCGTCCCAGACGGAGATCCATAAGAAGTACGGCGGCATCGTCCCGGAGCTCGCCTCGCGACGGCACATAGAGATGATATGGCCCGTCACCGATGAAGCGCTGCATGCGGCAGGGATCACCCTGGAGGCGCTCGATGCGATCGCCGTCTGCCACGGCCCGGGGCTGATCGGCTCGCTGCTCGTCGGGAGCGGCTTTGCGAAGGCGGTCTCCTATGCGCGGCGCATTCCCCTCGTTGCGGTCAATCATCTGGAGGGGCATATCTTCTCGGCTTTTCTCGAAGAGCGGAAGCCGGAGCTCCCTTTCTTATCTCTCATCGCCTCGGGCGGCCATACGAGCCTGTATGTCGTGCATGACTTCGGCAGGTACGAAGAGCTCGGCAGGACCAGGGACGACGCCGCCGGAGAGGCGTACGACAAGATCGCGAAGCTCCTCGGGCTCGGTTATCCCGGCGGGCCGGTAATCGACAGGCTGGCGAAAGAGGGAGACCCCAGGGCCTTCGACTTCCCCCGCGCCTATGTCCCCGAGTCTTTCGATTTCAGCTTCAGCGGGCTCAAGACCGCGGTGAAACTGACGGTCGAAAAGGATCCCGTGCTCCTTGCCGATCAGCGCCGCCTGCGGGATCTCGCGGCCTCTTTCCAGGCAGCGGTCGTCGATGTCCTGGTGAGAAAGGTGGAGTGGGCCATTGCCAAAAAAGGCATGCGGACAGTCACGCTCTCGGGCGGCGTCGCCGCAAACAGCGCACTGCGGACGCGTATGCAGGCGATGGCCGAGGAGCGGGAGGTCGGGCTCTTCCTCCCCTCGATACGCCTCTGCACCGACAACGCCGCCATGATCGCCGCTGCCGGATACCGCAGATTCATCCGGGGCGAACGGGCCGGTATCGACCTGAACCCCAAGGCATACCTTCCGCTGTAAAAGATAGAAGAGCTAAGGCCCTCTCCCCGCTCATTGTGTTAAATACTTTGAAGTTAATGATCACTTATTTTTCTTTATGATGAGCCGGAAGTTGGGCCGGTCCGAGGGGCCCCATAAATATTTGTACTCCTCCCTGCCGCGCAGAAAATCGACCTCCCGTATGCCCTCGTCGATCGCCTCCTCTATTGCCCCCCAGAGGATGAACTTGCCCGGGCTGAGCGGCGCGGTCCCGGGATCGAATCCGCTCAGGTAGCAGTAGAGGCGCCCCCGTGCTGCAAAGGAGTAGAGCGCGGCGATGATCTTTTCCTCCAGTCTGAGCACACGGAGCCTCAGCCAGCCGAGTCCGAGAAATCCTGCCGCCACCTCCCTATGGAACTCCGCGAGGCGCGGATCGGCCAGTACCCCGCTCTGGCCCCGCTGCTCCCAGACGGCGCGGTGCAATCTGAACAGGGCATCGAGAAACACGGAGAGAGTCGCGGCAGTCGCATGCCCGGTGGTGATCTCGCCCCGTTGCCGCAAACCGTTGGCGGTCTTCCTGAGCCGCTTCCTGGAGCGCGCCGTCAGGCGCGAGCGAAAGGCGGCGACGGTCTCGGGCAGCTCCAGGAGGGGGCATACTTCCATAACGGACCGCTCGGCACAGAGACCCGGAGGAGGCACTGCAGCGAGCAGGGGGGACTCCCGGCGGAGCTCCTGGAAATCGCAGAGGTCCCATCGCGACCGCTCCGACAGGAGATGCTCGAAGATCATGCCCGTCCCCGGGGCGGCGAGGCCGGGTTCGAGGATGATATCGAGGTAGTCCGAGATGCCGCTCCCCATCAGCGCTACCCGGTTCTCTCCCTCCTCATGCGTGAAGATGAAGAACGGCGCAATGCCTGCGAGATGTCCCTCGCAGCGGAGCGCGAGCGCGAAGGGCCGGCCATTGCCGAAGTACTTCCACCAGGGCAGAAGCCACTCCGGCGACTGAAAAGGCGTGGCATAAGGACACCGCTCCCATAAGGCCGACCATTCGGGACGGAGCGCCTCGAAGGCGGCGTTATCGGTGATCTCTTCGAGCTCCAGCTGCTGAACGATCATGGCGGTTCTCGTCCGACTCCCCCTCCTCATTCCGTCAGGCACTCTTATATCGATTATAGAGCCGAAAGCGGAACGCTGCAATGAGCGGAAAGGGTATGGTAGAATTCACATTCAACCTGCACCCGTCTGGAGGAACCAATGCTCATCGGAATTATTGCTGACACGCACGACCATCTCGATAACCTGAGAAAGGCGGTCGAGCTCTTCATCGCGCGGAACGTGGAGCGGATCATTCATGCAGGAGATTTCACCTCTCCCTTTACCTGGCGGGTGCTCAAGCATTTCCCGGGAGAGATCACCGGGGTCTTCGGGAACAACGACGGCGAGCGGGTCCTGCTGAAGAAGCTCTACCAGGAGAGAATCTATACGCAGCCGTACGTTGTGACCCTTCATGACCGCCGTATCGTGGTGATGCATGAGCCCGATGTGGTGGACGCCCTTGCCGACAGCGGCCACTTCGATCTCGTCGTATACGGGCACACGCACGAGCCGGTCATGAAGAGAGTGAAGAATACGCTGGTCGTGAACCCCGGAGAAGCCTGCGGTTGGCTCTACGGGAGGCCGACGGTGGCGGTCGTCGATCTCGGGCGCATGGAGGGAGAGATCGTCGCGCTGTCCTGAGCGTTCGACAAGAAGGCAGGAGCGTTTTTCAGTCAGGGGCGGTGAGATTGCTGCATATGATCCAAGCGATATGCTCCGCTTGCCGCGTCTCCTCCCCATCGGTGAATGCGACAACTGTCAGAGGGTATCTTCCTGTGCGGAAATGAAAGGCTGCGGCGGAGCAGCCCGGGCCCGAGCCGGTGTGGCCATACAGCGGGCCGCAGGGGGATTCGGCGATCATCAGGCCGAGACCGTACCCTGGGTCGATAAACATCGGATGGGATGCGGCGCTCCCGACCGGGACCTTCTCGCACATGCGATCGAGGAGGACAGAAGGAAAGAGCCTGCCTGCAAAGAGCGAATGACAGAAGATCGAGACCTCCGCAGCGGTCGATGCAACGACCCCCGCAGGAATCCAGCCGGGATCATAGGAGGAGCGGACCTCCTTCGCCTCCCCGTCTCCGCCGAGATAGGGGCTCGGGCCGAAGGTGAGATCTCCCAGATCGGCGGGAGTCTCCGGAACAGCGGTATTGCAGAGCCCGAGCGGATCGAAAATCTCGCCCTTGAGCACCGCGCCGTAGCTCGCGCCGCGCACGGTCTCGATGAGGCGGCGGAGCAGCATATAGCCGATATTCGAGTAGTGCCAGCCGTGGCCGGGCTCGAAGAGGAGCCTCTCTGCATGGGTGCGCGCCAGGAATTCATCGAACGTCCACGGCCTCTCTCCGCGGCGAACTGCAGTATGGTATTCGGCAAGGTCGCCGTAGTCGGGAAGTCCGCTCGTATGCTGCAGGCACTGGCGCACGGTGATACGGTCGCCATGCGGTATGTCCGGCACCCAGCGTCCTATCGGCGCATCCAGCTGCAGCTCCCCCGAAGCAACGAGCCTCAGCACCGCGGCAGCGGTGAAGGTCTTCGAGATGCTGTAGGCCGGGAAGCGGGCTTGTGCGGTGAAGAGAGAAGCTGTCTCCAGCTCGGAGCGTGAGGCGACAAAGGCGAGCAGGCTCGACTCGTAACGGGCGGCGATCGATGCTGCCCGCGCTGAACGCACGCCCTGTTCGCGGTCGAGATAGGACTGCACTTGTTTGATCGCAGGAATTCGCACTGGTATACAAGACCCCCCGCATGGCTCAGCCGGGAAATAATGAAGCTCTGCTATTGATTATCGTTGGTTCGGGGATTCTCTTGAATAAGGCGAGGAGGGCGGCGGCATCGGCAGGCCTTTTCTATGGGGACTTTTCAGATAGTGAAGCTCTGCCCTTTGTAGGGAACATGGGTGACGAAGCCGAACCGCTCCTCGACCGCTGCTTTAAAATCGAGGGAGACCTCCTCCTCTCCATGGACGATAAAGACTTCGGGGCTGGTCGCGAAGGCGCCGAGCCACTCCAGGAGTCCTTGCCGGTCTGCATGGGCAGAGAAGCCGCCGATGGTATGGATGCGGGCCCTTACCGCGATATCCTCTCCGAAGATGCGGACCGATCGGGCGCCTTCGACGATCTCCCTGCCGAGCGTCCCCCGGGCCTGGAAGCCCACGAAGATGACGCTGCATTCAGGCCGGCCGAGGTTATGCTTGAGGTGGTGCCTGATCCTGCCGCCGTCGCACATGCCGCTCCCCGCGATGATGACTGCTCCCGACCGGAGGCTGTTCAGCTTCATCGACTCCTCTACCGTCGTGGTGAAATGCAGAGACAGGGCGCGGTCCGCTCCCCGCTGCAGCTGCTGGAGCGACTCCTCGTCGAAGTAGTCGGGATGGGCGAGGTACACCCGCGTCGCTTCAGCCGCGAGCGGGCTGTCGACGTAGACGTCGAGACGCTTCAGGCGGCCCTCTCCGACGAGACGGTTGAGCGTGTAGAGGAGGTCCTGGGTCCTGCCGACCGCAAAGGAGGGGATGAGGACATTGCCTCCCCGGTGCAGCGTCGTTGTTATCGCCTCCACCAGTTCGTCGATGCTCTCCTCCATATTTTTGTGCAGACGATTGCCGTAGGTCGACTCCATGACCACATAGTCCGCCTCCTCCGTTGGCTGGGGGTCGCGCACAATGGGGCTCCCTTTCTTCCCGATATCGCCGGAGAAGACGATCTTCCTTTCGACGGGGCTGTCCTGGTACCAGAGCTCGAGCGTCCCCGAGCCGAGGATATGTCCGGCATCGAGAAAGCGGTATCTGACGTTCTTGCCGATGCGCTCGATCTTTCCGTACGTCGTTCTCTGGAAGAGACCCACCGCGCGGGCCACGTCATCGGGCGTATAGAGCGGCGTGAAGGTGATCGCTGCGCCCGCCGTGAGCGCTTTCTTCGAGAACCATTCGGCATCGCTCACTTGTATATGGGCGGAATCGTAGAGCATGATCTCGGCGAGATCGGCAGTAGCGGCGGTGGTGATGATCGGTCCGGAGAAGCCCTCCTTGACGAGGCGGGGCAGCAGACCCGCATGGTCGATATGGGCATGGGTCAGGAAGAGAGCGTCGATCTCCTGAGGAGCGAAGGGGAAGGCGACCCTGTTCAGCTCATCCGCATGGTCGCCCTGCTGCATGCCGCAATCGACGAGGAGCTGCACTTCCCCGCTGCGGAGATGGAAACAGGTCCCCGTAACCATCCGTGCGCCGCCTGCAAAGGTGAGCCTCATACGGTCACTCCGTCGATCCGCCGCAGTCCCGCATCGAGTGCTGCACGCACCGCCTCGTCATACTCCTCCCTGGTGATCCTGCGGTCCAGGGGAGGATGCCCGAACGCGTGGTAGGCGGGATGGTACTGATCCATGATATTGATATAGGTGTCCTTCGATATCTCCTCGGCAATGAAGCGGACGACCTTGCGTGTGCCCGCTATCCCGCCGGGAAGGACGAGATGTCTCACGAGGAGGCCCCTTACGGCGATGCCCCGCTCGTCGATGACGAGGTCGCCCACCTGGCGGTGCATCTCCTTGACGGCGGCCCCGGCTACCTGGGGATAATCTTTGACCAGGGAGTATCTGCTCCCTGCTTCGGGGTCGGCATACTTGAAATCGGGCATGTAGATATCGATAATGCCGTCCAGGATGCGCAGCGCTTCGAGCGGCTCATACCCGCCGCAGTTGTAGACGAGGGGGAGTTTGAGCCCCCGCTCGATGGCGATGGCGACGGAGCGGAGGATCATCGGCATCTGGTGGGTCGGGGTGACGAGATTGATGTTATGACACCCCTCTTCCTGGAGCTCGAGCATGACTTCCGCAAGCCGCTCAAAAGACAGCTCGCTTCCGCTGCAGACATGGCTGATATCCCAGTTCTGGCAGAAGATGCAGCCCAGGTTGCAGTTGGCGAAAAAGATGGCGCCGGAGCCGGACCTGCCCACCAGGGGCCGCTCCTCGCCGAAATGGGGGCCCCAGCTGGCGACGAGCGGCTTCGTGCCCGTCCTGCAGGCGCCGAGCTCTCCTGCGGTGCGATCGATGGTGCAGAGGCGACGGCAGAGGGTGCACTGCTCCAGCATCGCTTCGGCGGCGGCGACCCGGTTCCCGATTTCGGTCCGGGAGAGCGTTGCATAGGCGGCGGTAAAGACCATTTTCTCCATTATAGCCCAAGAGGCACGGCACCGTATACACCCCGTCAGCAGTGCGCGGCAAGGCCAATTTGCTCTGTATTTCCCCTATGATATAATGTCCGGGAAAAAACCGCCGATAATACTTAAGGAGGCATAGTGCTTAAACTTTCCGTCGATAAGCTGAAACCGGGGATGAAGGTGGGCAAACCCGTTGTGAACGAGAGCGGCATGATCCTCTTCGGCGCCGGTACCGTACTGACCGATGTCCTGATCGAGCGGCTCTCCAATATGAGCATCGGCAGCATCCTCGTAGAAGGCACGCCCAAACAGGAGAAGACGAAGGAGGAGCTCCTCGTCGAGCTCGATGCGCGATTCAGCAAGACCGAGAACGAACCGTATATGAAGACGCTGAAGCAGTACTTCAGAGAGCACATAGAGGGGACCGCGTCGTAACGATGGATGTCCAGGCCCTTCGCGCCCAGATAGAGACGATAGACACCCTCCCGACGATCCCGAGCGTTCTCCGGAAGCTCCTGGCGGTCATCGAGAAGCCGAAGATCTCGATCAACGAGATCGGCAGCTTCATCGTCAACGATCCTGTCCTCACCTCGCGGGTGCTCAAGGTGGTCAACTCCCCGATCTACGGATTCCCGGGCCGGATATCGTCGGTGAACCAGGCCCTCATCCTCCTCGGCCTGAATGTGGTGCGGGGCATGCTGCTCGGCGTCTCGGTCTTCGAGGCCATGCAGAAGACGATGGTGGGGCTCTGGGAGCATTCGCTCGGCTGCGCCATCACCTCCCGTCTCATTGCGAAGAAGAAAGGCCTCAGCGAGCCCGAGGAGGTCTCGGTGGCCGCGCTGCTCCATGACATCGGGAAGGTGGTGCTGGGGCTGAAGTTCCCGGAGGAGTACCGGACGATCATGGCCGAGACCGAGGCAAAAGGACTCTTCATCTTCGAGGCGGAAAGGGGCGTCTTCGGCATCAACCATGCCGATGCAGGCGCCTGGGTGGCCCAGAAATGGAATTTTCCGAAGAGCCTCGTCGAAGTGATCGAGTACCACCACAAGCCCCAGCTCTCGAAGAGCGTGCCGCTCCAGACGGCGATCGTGCACCTTGCGGATATCCTCATACGGGCCCGCGGATTCGGGTTTGCCGGCGATCACTTCGTGCCTGCCGTCAACCCCTCGGTCTGGCAGGACCTCGCCCTCTCCAACGACGATATGCGAGAAATACTGAAGGAGATGGAGGAGTCGCTCGCGCAGGCGGAGGACTTCCTCATCTCCGATGAATAGGTCCGGTGAATAGATGAGGACCGCGGTCCTGATCACCAGGGATATCGTCCTGACCACGCTCGTCCAGCGGATGCTCAAGGACGCCTGCCGGATCATCACCTTTTCCAACCTGCAGTCGTCGCTCGACCACCTTTACAACGCCATACCCGACATTCTCATCATCGACATCACCAAGGACGACCGGATGAGCGCCACCATCCTGAACGAGCTCAAGGCCGATCCCATCTTCGGCCAGATGCCGGTGCTCGCGGTCTTCCCCGATGACTTTGCGATCCCCCGCTGGGACTCTCTCTCCGTCGACGACTACGTCAGCAGGGCGGAGCTCGAGAGCAGGCTGCCGGTGCGGTTCGATCTCTGCGTGCAGCGGGCGGAGCGGATGGTGGAGGTGAACCCCCTGACGAGGCTGCCGGGCAATATCACGATCATCAAGCAGATACAGCGGCGGCTCGACAGCGGCGATCTCTTCGCGCTCGCCTATGCGGACCTTGACTTCTTCAAGCCCTTCAACGACCGCTACGGGTTCACCCGCGGGGACGAGGTGCTCAAGATGCTCGGCCGGCTCATTCTCAACACGGTCAAGGACCGGCAGCCCTACGGCAGTTTTGTCGGACATATCGGCGGCGACGACTTCGTCTTCATCATGGACTTCGAGCCTGTCGAGGATGCGGCGGCGCGGATCACCGGCTACTTTGACCGCATCATCCCGACCTTCTACGATCCCGAAGACCGTGTCAAGGGCTATATCGAGTCGATCGACCGCGAAGGCAGCAGGAAGATATTCCCCCTCATGGGGCTCTCGATCGGCATCACCCATACAAAGCTGAAGACCTTCTCCCACTACGGGGAGATAGCGGAAGTCGCTGCGGAGATGAAGAGGTACGCGAAGACCATCGGCGGCAGCTGCTACCGCATCGATAAGCGGCAGAATACCGGGGGGGAGCGGCGTGCCGGCTAATCGAAGAGCCGTATGATCGTGTCCGCCTTGTCCTCGATTGTCTTGAGGTTCTGGGCGACGGCGTTGTACTCCCGCTTCACTTTCTGCAGCTCGTCGGCGAGGGTGAGCGCGGCGAGAATCGAGGCCTTGAGCGGCGTGATGTGGGGAGAGCCGGCATACACCTCTTTGAGCTTCCTGTCTACCAGCTCGGCGAGCTCCCTGATATACTCGGGGGACTCGTCGCCCTTCACCACATACTTCTGCCCCAGGATATAGACCTCGACGCTGCCCATGGCCGAGGGTTATCTCACCTCGATGGCTTCGAGCTCGGTGAAGAGGTTCTCGATCTGCGCCTTGATGGAGGTCTTTTCGGCAGCGAGTTTTTCGATCTCCTGCTCTCTCGATCTGAGCATGCCTTCAAGCTCGTCCACTCTCTTCTGGAGAGCGGTCTTTTCCTCTTTCAGGGTCTTGATCTTGTCTATGGCAAAGGATATCTTCTCCTCGAACGTCTTGAACATGTCCACAACAGCCTCCTCGTTTCTTCATGCGTACTCTGCTCGCAGCGACGGCGGGGTCCTGCGGGCATCACGGCAGGTAACATGATACACAATTCAGCCGGGAAAAATAAAGCGACCCTAGAGATTTCCCAGACGGTTACGGCTCGCCGAGAGGTCGCCGTCGGCGCTGCGACGCAGGTACTCGAAGTAGGTGGTCATGACCTTCTTGACGTAGTCGCGGGTCTCGTCGTAGGGGATATCCTCGATGAATTCGTCGATGGTCTTGTAGGTCCCCTTGCCGAGCCAGTCGTTGACCGCGTCCTCCCCGCCGTTGTACGCCGCGAGGGCGAGGGGAATGGAGCCCATCTTGTTCACCAGGTGGCTGAGATAGTAGGCGCCGAGCTGAATGTTGACCGTGGGGTCGTACAGATCGGACGATTGCGAAAGCCGCACCCCGGCGTTCCTGTTGAGCTGCCGCGCCGTCTGGGGCATCAGCTGCATCAGTCCCAGGGCGCCGGCGATGGAGCGCGCATCGGGAGCGAACCGCGACTCCTCGCGCATCACCGAGAGGACCAGGTAGGGGTCGATGCCCCTCGCGCGCGCCGCCTCTTCCACCTCGGGCCAGTAGGCGACGGGATAGAAGAAGGCGTGGAGGTCCTCGCGGTAGGGCACCTTCGCGATAGTGCTCATCGACATTTTATAATTGCCCAGCTCCTTGAGCGAAGCGCTGACCGCGATGAGGTCGCCCGGCGCGGGATTCTTTTTCGCGGCATGGAGGAGCTCCGCCACCGCCTCCTGCCTGAACCCCAGCTTCGCCAGCAGGTCGATACGCTCGGCATGGGCCGGGGGCAGCGAGGGATTCAGTGCGGCATTCCCGGTATCCGGCCGGTCAGCCGCTTTGATACCCGGCAGCCGCTGTTTGCCCCGAACGAGGGAGAGGAAGGAGTAGAAGGTGTGGCGCGGGCTCTCCTGCCTGGCGAGCGATACTTTTACGGGCTCCGGCGTCTGCTCCGGGGCAGGACCGGCCAGCAGCTCCCTCGACTTATCTCTCCAGTAAGCATATTTTGCATCGCCGTAGGTCGCGGCGAGCTGCGATAATATTTTTAACGCGCTCTCGTAATCCCGGGAGAGGTAATGGGTCCAGCCGATCGCCCAGAGGGTCTCTTCTTTTGCAGCGGGATACTGCGCAAGCACCGAATTGAAGAGGGCGAGGGCCTCCTCGATCTTTCCCTCCCGCCGTTTCTTCGTCCCGTAGGCGAGGAGCACCGTCGCAAGGCGCTTGTCTCCCGTCCTGGTCAGCGCAGGCAGCTCGGCCTGGAGCGTATCGATCTCTCCGGCACGGTAGAGCGACCGCGCTCTCCAGTAGTCGCTGCTGATCTGCTTGTACAGCTCGGCAGCCTCCTTGTACCGCTTCTGCCTGAAGAGGGAGAGGGCGAGACCCTCGAGAATATCGCTCCTGAACTGCTGCGTGTCTTTCCGCAGGGCCTCTCTGAATATCCTCTCCGACTCCTCGAAGAGCCACGCGGTGTTGAGGGCCTTGCCGCGCTTGACCATATCCTCGACCGTCAGATCGGCGGGAGAGAGCTCGGCAAGGGCGCGGGACGACAGGGGGCAGACGGTGATATAGATCTCCTTGAAGAGCGGCTTCGCCTTCTGGAGCTCGTTGTTCTCCTTGAGGAAGGTCGCGTAGGCGAACTTTACCTCCGTGTTGGACGGATGGTCCTTGATGAAGCTCTCGAAGAGCTTCGCCGTCGAGGCGTCCTTCCGCTTCCGGGAGAGCTCGATCTCCCGTATTCTCACCTGCTTGAGCAGCGGCGATTCTTTATACCGCTCCCTGATTGTCTTCAGATCGGCGAGGGCGCGGCCGGTGTCTTCCGATTTCTCGTACGCCGAGGAGCGCCAGAGGAGTGCATAGTCGCCGAGGGCCGGCGCCTTCTCATACGCGGCGCCGAGCAAGGCGATCGCCTTCTCGTACTCTCCTTTATCCAGGCTGCGTTTGCCTGCAGCGAGAGGGTGATCGGGCTCGGCAGCAGAGGCGGGCGCAGTGCCGCCCTTCGGTGATTCGGTTGCCGCGCAAAGGGGATCGATCAACGCCATGATCGCGACGAGAAGGGCGAAAAGCAGTAATCCTCTGTAATTCTTATCCGTCATAAGCACGACCCTGCGCACGAAAAAAATCGCTCAAAAGGCTCCAAGGTATTCTTTATACGCGGCGGCATTCCTCTTCGTCTCATGCACGCTGTCGCCCCCGAACTTTTCGAGGAGCGCATCGGCAATGACCAGGGCCGCCATCGCTTCCGCAATGACCGCAGCAGCAGGAACCGCACAGGTATCGGAACGCTCATAGGCCGCTTCGAAGGGTTCCTTGGTCTCTATATCGACCGAACGGAGCGCTTTCTTCAGCGTCGGGATCGGCTTCATCGCTGCCCTGATTATGACAGGCATCCCGTTGGTGATGCCGCCTTCGATCCCGCCCGCATGGTTCGTCGTCCGGTAGAAGCCCGGGGCGTCTTTTCCCCGGTGCTGATGGCCGGCTGCTGATGGCTGACTGCTATAGAAGATCTCGTCCATGACCTCGGAGCCGAACCGTCCCGCCATATCGAATCCGTCGCCGATCTCGACCCCCTTAATCGCCTGAATGCCCATGAGCGCCTGGGCAAGCCGGCTGTCGAGCCGCTTATCCCACTGGATATGGCTCCCGAGGCCGGGCGGTGCTCCGGCTGCAACGACTTCGAAGACTCCCCCCAGGGTGTCGCCGTTGCGCGCGGCCCGGTCGATGAGCTCGACCATTGCACGGGAGGCCGCTTCATCGGGACAGCGGACAGGAGAGGCGTCTATGCGTTCGAGATCGCTTTCCGGAGAGAAACGGGAACGGATATCGTCGAGCGATGTCCTGCTCATGCCCGCGCTGCCGATCTGGATAACATAGCTGCCGACGGTAACGCCGAACTCGGCGAGCAGCCGCTTCGCCACGGCGCCGAGGGCCACCTTGATCGCCGTCTCCCGCGCGCTCGAGCGCTCGAGGATGTTGCGCAGGTCACGGTGGCTGTATTTCAGGGCGCCGGCGAGATCGGCATGGCCGGGCCGGGGCCTGGTGACCGGCGCGAGAGACCCCTCGTGCGCCGTATCTGCGGACATGCCGTCCTGCCAGTTCTTCCAATCCCTGTTCTCGACGAGGAGGGCGAGGGGCGAGCCGAGGGTCCTTCCCCATCTGACACCGGCCAGTATTTCGGCGCGGTCCTGCTCGATCTTCATCCGTCCGCCGCGGCCGTGCCCGCCCTGCCGCCGCTTCAGCTCCTTGTCGATATCCCCGGCAGCAAGGGGGAGCCCGGCGGGAATCCCTTCGAGGATCCCTACCAGCCCTTTGCCGTGCGATTCTCCTGCGGTAAGCAATCTGAGCTTATACATACGGTGGTAGTAAAGAATACCTTGAAAACGCCGGCATCGTCAATGAGCGTTGTCCGGGGTGCTTGTCGAGGTGCCTGCCTAAGGTGCTTGTATGAGGAAAGGGGAGGGGGCATGAAAGGGATGAAAATTTTTGTGCTATACTTTTCTAAGAACTGTCGGTCCAACGATGTTTTCTTCCGTACAAGGCCTTTATCCTAACGAGCAGGTGATGAACTATGGAGACGATGCAGATTGACCGGAGCCTGGAAGAATTGGTCAGAGGCGAGTACAGCAACCCGTTCGAGCTCCTCGGCATACACCCCTTCAACGGGCGGTCTCTCATCCGCGCGTTCATGCCCGAAGCAAGAGAGGCATGGGTCGTTATAGTCGAGGGAGAGCGCTCCGGGCAGACGGTCCCGATGCAGAGAGTGCTCGACGAAGGGCTCTACGAGGCGGTCGTCGATAAGGACACGCGGCCCCTGGGGTATAAGATCAGGACCGTCACCCGCTGGGACGAGGTGCGGGAGTTTTACGACCCCTATGCCTTTTCCCCGGTGCTGACCGATTTCGATCTGCACCTGATCGGCGAGGGCACGCACTACCAGAATTACGAAAAGCTCGGGGCGCATCCCCGCGAGGTCAACGGCATAGCAGGCGTCCACTTCGCTGTCTGGGCCCCCAATGCGCGGCGCATGAGCGTTATCGGCGACTTCAACGGGTGGGACGGCAGGCGGCATCCCATGCGGCCCCTCGGTTCGTCCGGGATCTGGGAGCTCTTCATTCCCGGGCTCGGGGAGGGCCTGGGCTATAAATTCGAGGTCCTCTCGCGGTATCACGGATACAAGGAGCAGAAGGTGGATCCCTTCGCCTTCTTTTTCGAGGTCCGCCCCAAAACCGCTGCCATTGTCTACGATATCGAAAACAAATATACCTGGCGGGACGACGCCTGGGTTGCGGCGAGGGAGAAGAAGAACTGGTTCGAAGCGCCGGTCTCGATCTACGAGGTCCACCTCGGCTCGTGGATGCGCGCTCCGGAAGAGGGGAACCGCTTTCTCACGTACCGCGAGCTGGCCGAGCGGCTGATCCCGCATGTCAAGAGACTCGGGTTCACCCATATCGAGCTCCTCCCGGTCTCGGAACATCCGCTCGACGCCTCCTGGGGATACCAGACGATCGGGTATTTCGCGCCCACGAGCAGGTTCGGCGCTCCCGCGGACTTCATGTATTTTGTCGACGAGTGCCACCAGAACGGCATCGGCGTTCTGGTGGACTGGGTTCCCGCGCACTTCCCCAAGGACGCGCACGGCCTCGCCTTCTTCGACGGCACCTGCCTCTACGAGCATGAGGACCCGCGAAAGGGCGAGCATAGGGAGTGGGGTACGCTTGTCTTCAACTACGGAAGGAACGAGGTGCGGAATTACCTCATCTCGAACGCGCTCTTCTGGCTCGACAAGTACCACATCGACGGGCTGCGGGTCGATGCCGTCGCCTCCATGCTCTACCTCGACTATTCCCGCAAGCACGGAGAGTGGGTCCCCAATATCTACGGCGGCAACGAGAACCTCGAGGCGATCGACTTCCTCAAGCACTTCAACGAGGTGGTCCATTACTACCACCCCGGCGTGCTCACCGTAGCGGAAGAGTCGACCGCCTGGGGCGGGGTCTCGAAGCCCACCTACCTCGGCGGCCTCGGCTTCAGCATGAAGTGGAATATGGGCTGGATGCACGACACCCTCGATTACTTCTCGAAAGAGCCGGTCCACCGGAAGTACCATACCAACAATCTTACCTTCAGCATGATCTATGCGTTTACCGAAAACTTCGTGCTCCCCTTCTCGCACGACGAGGTCGTTTACGGCAAGCGGTCGATGCTGAGCAAGATGCCGGGCGACCTGTGGCAGAAGTTCGCCAACCTCAGGGCGCTCTACGGCTATATGTACGGCCATCCCGGCAAAAAGATGCTCTTCATGGGCGGTGAATTCGGGCAGTGGGACGAGTGGAATTTCGATACCAGTCTCGACTGGCACCTCGTCCAGTACGAGCCGCACCAGAAGCTCATGGACTATCTCTACAATCTCAACCGCCTCTACCGCACCGAGCCTGCGCTGTACGAGGTCTGCCACGACTGGCGGGGCTTCGAGTGGATCGACTTCCACGACCACGACAACAGCGTCCTTTCGTTCATCAGGCGGGCGAAGGATCCCGACGACTTTCTCGTCTTTGTCTTCAATCTTACGCCGGTGCCGCGGCCGGGCTATCGTATCGGCGTGCCGCGGCCGGGCTACTATCAGGAGCTGCTGAACAGCGATTCCACCTATTACGGGGGATCGGATATGGGCAACGGCGGAGGCGTGACCGCGGAGGAGATCTCGTCGCACGAGCGGTTTCCTTGCTCTCTGAACCTTACGCTGCCGCCGCTCTCGGCATTGATCTTCAAGCCCCGCTAGAGAAGGGCGTGACGAGCTACTGTTTTCCCATCTTCTCCAGGCTCTCTTTGTGTACCTTGTAGAAGTGGACGTGGTCTTCTATCGCTTTCCATAGGACGGCCTTGATCGCAGGAGCGTCTTTCTCGTTTATCACGACATCGACGCTCCTGACGAAAGCGGTCATCGCGTCCTGGGTCTTGAGATGCGGGCCGACGAGGGCGACGATGAGGCGCCGTCGTGTCGCCATGGGCATGCCCTTCAGGTGCCGGTAGACGGCGTTGTCCTCCGGTGACGCGCCTGCGAACGTCTCGCTGAGGACCACGATCTCATACTGGTTGAACTTGAGCCATTCCAGCGCCTCGGCAGCGGTACTCGCGGTCTCGACATGGTATCCCAGTCCTTTGATCGCCTCGGTGGTGCTCTTGTTCACCTCGGCGCCCTCTGCGCACACCAGCGCGCTCCCTGCTTTCACGCCGAAGTCTCCTGCGCCTGTTTCCATAAACGCCCCCTATTTTGTCTTCATCCGTAGAGTGTAGTCCTTATCCATCTTCAGCCCCTCGATCGGGGTCGTCTTCTCTCCCTTGGCGCTCTTGATCATATCGATGCCCCTGCCGACGACCGGCTTCTTCGAGGCATAGGCGAGGGCGGTCTCTTCGGTGATCAGCCCGTCCTGGTACAGCTTTATGATCGCCTTGTCGAAGGTCTGCATACCGAAGGCCTCGCCGGCCTCGATGATCTCGTAGAAGGTCTTTCCCTCGGCCTCACCGTTCAGGATTGACTCTTTCACCCTGAGGTTCGTCTTCATGATCTCGACGACGGCTATTCTTCCGCCGCCGACCTTGGGCAGGAGCCGCTGGCTCACCACCCACCGTATGGTGTCGGCGAGGCGGATGCGGATCTGCTTCTCCTCCTCCTGTTCGAACATGCCGGCGATCCTGTTGACCGTCTGCCCTGCATCGATGGTATGCAGGGTAGAGAGGACGAGGTGTCCCGTCTCTGCTGCGGAAAGGCCTATCTCGACGGTCTCCCGGTCTCTCATCTCTCCGACGAGCACTACCTTGGGAGCCTGGCGGAGCGCTGCTCTCAGGCCGTTGGCGAACGTATCGAAGTCGATGCCCATTTCGCGCTGGTTGAAGGTCGCCTTCTGGTGCGGGTGCGCGAACTCGACGGGGTCTTCGAGGGTGATGACATGAACCGACTTGTTCTCGTTGATGATCCTGAGCACCGCGGCCAGGGTCGACGATTTACCGCTCCCCGTGGCTCCGGTCACCAGCACCAGGCCGTTCTTCTCTTCGGCGATCTGGCCGAGCACCTCGGGAATCCGCAGGTCCGCGAGGGTAGGGATATCCGTGGAGAGCTTTCTGAGCACGATCGAATAGGAGCCGCGCTGCGAAAATATGTTGACCCTGAAGCGCGCCTTTCCGGGCAGCAGATAGGAGAGGTCGCACGATCCCTCCCTGATCAGCGTCTCGGTGAGCCGGCGGTCTGAATTGATCAGGTTCATCGCGATGATCTCGGTCTGGAAAGGGGTGAGGGTATCGAGCGCGGCCTCTTTGAAGCTGACCGGCACCAGCTGCCCCGCTGCCTCGACCTGCGGCGGCTTGCCGACCGTAAAGTTGAGGTCAGAGACATTATCGCTGCTGTCGAGCATGGTGCTCAGCAGGTAATCGAGCTCAGGTCTTCTCATGGTTCCTCCTCTTTCCTTGATGAACTGTTCAAACCGTTCAAGCTGTTTAAACCGTTTGAACCGCTTAAACGGCTTAAACGGTCCGTTAAAATTCCGGCGGCGGTTCTTTCAGGAACTGGACGAACTTCTGTTTATCGATTGCCTTGTCATACGCGTCTTCGGGACTGATCCTTTTTTTCTGGAGGAGCTCCATGATGGCGTCGTCCAGCGTCTGCATGCCGAATTTCTTCCCGGTCTGCATTGCCGAGGGGAGCTGATGGGTCTTCGATTCCCTGATGAGGTTCGAGACCGCGTAGGTGACGACGAGGATCTCGAGCGCGGCGCACCGTCCCTTCTTGTCGATGCGTTTGAAGAGGTTCTGCGCGATAACGCCCTTCAGGGACTCCGACAGGGTCGTCCTGATCTGCGCCTGCTGATTTGCAGGGAAGACATCCACCACCCTGTCGACGGTCTTCGGCGCGCTCGTCGTGTGCAGGGTGCCGAAGACGAGATGGCCGGTCGAGGCAGCCTCGAGCGCGAGCTGGATCGTTTCGAGGTCCCGCATTTCACCCACGAGGATGATGTCGGGGTCCTCGCGGAGCGCTCCCCTGAGCGCGGCAGAGAAGGATTTCGTATGGGTCCCGAGCTCCCGGTGGTTGACGATGCAGCCCTGGCTTTTGTGCACGAACTCGATCGGGTCTTCGACGGTGATGATGTGGTCTTTCCGCATCTTGTTGGCGTAGTCGATGATCGCCGCGAGCGTCGTCGACTTACCGCTTCCGGTAGGTCCCGTAACCAGCACCAGCCCCTTCTGGAGCATCGCGAACTTCTTGCATACCGGCGGCAGCCCCAGCTGCTCGGTGGTCAGGATCTCGCTCGGGATCTCCCTGAAGACCGCCCCGACACCGTATTTCTGCATGAAGAAGTTCGCCCGATACCGGGCCAGGCCGGGGATCTCGTAGCCGAAGTCGACATCTCCGGTCTCCTCGAAGGTCTTTATCTTGTCTTCAGGGGCGATCTCGTAGAGCATCGCTTTCAGATCGTCGTTGTCGAGGGGGTTATAGTCGATCCGCTCCATCTCGCCGCGGATCCGGAGGATCGGCTGGGAGCCCGAGACCATATGCAGGTCAGAGGCCCCCTGCTCGTGCATGAGTTGAAAAAACGCATCAATTTTGGCCATGGCGCCCTCCTGTCAGCTCTTGTTGTGCGGCGGTGACGCAGTCGCTCCGGCTTGTCACATAGCAGCAATGACACAATATGCCCGATACTACTTATTTTCGGACGAAACCGGAAAAGGTTTAATGGGGGAGAAAGGCAGAATCCAGAATTCTGGATTCTGAAAACAGCGCTCCTTCGCTTGCATAAATTCCCTCTCGCTGTTAGTATAAAAGAGGGTGAAATTATCATGGTAAATATACTTAAAAAGATATTCGGTACGAAGAACGAGCGTGAGCTCAAACGCCTGTTCGACAACGTCGATCAGGTAAATTCCCTCGAGCCGTCCGTTGCCGCGCTGAGCGATGAACAGCTCAAGGGAAAGACGGAGGAATTCAGGAGCAGGCTCGAGTCGGGAGCGTCTCTCGACGCCCTGCTGAGCGAGGCCTTTGCCGTCGTCCGGGAGGCGGGAAAGCGCCTCATGAAGATGCGGCATTTCGATGTCCAGCTCATCGGCGGCATGGCGCTCCACGAAGGGAAGATCGCCGAGATGAAGACCGGCGAGGGAAAGACCCTTGTGGCGACGCTCCCGGTCTACCTGAACGCCCTCGACGGCAGGGGAGTGCATGTCATTACGGTGAACGACTACCTGGCCAAGAGAGACGCCCAGTGGATGGGAACGCTCTACCACTTCCTGGGTCTCTCGGTCGGCGTCATCCAGCACGACAGCTCCTTTCTTTACGACCCGACATATGTGACCCTCGACAAGCGCTACAACCATCTCAGGCCCTGCACGCGGCAGGAGGCGTATCGCGCCGATATAACCTACGGCACCAACAACGAGTTCGGGTTCGATTATCTCAGGGACAACATGAAGTACGATATCGCCGACTACTGCCAGCGGGAGCTGAACTACGCGATCGTGGACGAGGTCGACAGCATTCTCATCGACGAGGCGAGGACGCCGCTCATCATCTCCGGCCCCTCCGAGGAGTCTACGGACAAGTACTTCAAGGTGAACAGGATCATCCCGCAGTTCAAGCCCGACGAGGACTTCAAGATCGACGAGAAGCTCAAGAACGCGGTCCTCACCGAGTCGGGCAGCGCCAAGGTGGAGCGGCTCATCGGGGTGGGCAACCTCTACGATCCGACGAACATCGAGCTGGTCCACCACGTGCTCCAGGCCCTGCGCGCGCACCATCTCTTCAAGCGCGATGTCGATTACGTCGTCAAGGACGGCGAGGTGGTCATCGTCGATGAATTCACCGGCCGGCTCATGCCGGGCAGACGGTGGAGCGACGGGCTGCACCAGGCGATCGAAGCGAAGGAGGGCGTCAAGATCGCGAGCGAGAACCAGACGCTCGCCACGATCACCTTCCAGAACTACTTCAGGATGTACAACAAGCTCGCCGGCATGACCGGTACGGCGGATACGGAAGCGGAAGAGTTCGCGAAGATCTACAACCTGGATGTCCTGGTCATCCCGACGAACAAGGCGATGGTCCGCCTCGATCATCCCGATATGATCTACAAGAACGAGAAGGCGAAATTCAACGCGGTCATCAACGATATCGAGGCCTGCCATGCGAAGGGCCAGCCGGTGCTCGTGGGCACCACCTCGATCGAGAAGTCGGAGCTCCTGAGCCACCTCCTGAAGAAGCGGGGCATAAAGCATGCGGTGCTGAATGCGAAGTACCACGAACGGGAGGCCGAGATCGTCGCCCAGACCGGGCGGCTCGGCGCGGTCACCATCGCCACCAACATGGCGGGACGGGGCACCGATATCGTCCTGGGCGGCAATCCCGACGGCCTTGCCCGCGAGTATGTGAAGGACAAGCCGGAGTATACGGAAGAGGACTTCGCCGCTGCGTATGAGAGAGCGAAAGAGGTCTGCGGAAAGGAGCGGGGGCAGGTCGTCGCTGCAGGCGGGCTGCACATTGTCGGCACCGAGCGCCACGAGGCCCGGCGTATCGACAACCAGCTCCGGGGGAGATCGGGCCGGCAGGGAGACCCCGGCTCGTCGCGGTTCTATCTCTCGCTCGAAGACGACCTGATGCGGATCTTCGGCTCCGACCGGATAACGGGCCTGATGAACCTCCTCAAGATGGAAGAGGATATCCCCATCGAGAACAAGATGGTCACGAAGGCGATCGAGAATTCCCAGAAGAGGGTCGAGGCCCACAACTTCGATATCAGGAAGCACCTGCTCGAGTACGACGATGTCATGAACAAGCAGCGGCAGGAGATCTATTCGTTCAGGCGCGAGATCCTTGAGCGGCCGTCGCTGCGGGACAAGATCTTCGAGATGATCGAAGACGAAGTGGCAGCGCTCCTCGAGGTCTACTGCCCTGCGAACAGCGGGTACGATGCCTGGGACCTGAACGGTCTCCGCGACGCGCTCTACGGCACCTTCTCCCTTTCCCTGGAGCTGAAGGATTCCGGCGGGCTCGACGAGCTCGAGAAGACGATCGTCAGCCGCGTCAAGGAGCTCTACGAGCAGAAGGAGCAGGAGGCGGGCGCCGAGATCATGCGCTACATGGAGAAGGTGATTCTCCTGCAGATCGTCGATACGCAGTGGAAAGACCACCTGCTCGGCATCGACCATATCAAAGAAGGCATCGGCCTGCGGGGGTACGCCCAGAGAGACCCCCTCGTGGAATACAAGAAAGAGGCATTCGAGCTCTTTGCCGATATGTCGCAGCGCATCAACGCGGAGGTGCTGATGCGGCTCTTCCGGGTCCAGGTGCGCCAGGAGAGCGAAACCGAGGTCAGGCAGCGCTCACAGCAGCGGCTTATCTTCAACAGGAGCGACGGGGACGGAGCGAGGCAGCCGGCGCATGCGGGCAAGAAGGTGGGAAGGAACGATCCCTGCCCCTGCGGAAGCGGGAAGAAGCACAAGAAGTGCTGCGGGGTCGCCTGATACGGCGAAGTTCCCCCTTCTAGAAACGTTCTGATCTAAGCGGCGTTCTTTTGAGGCAGGATAGAAAAAATGGACACCAAAGTTGAGTAAAATACAGAGTACAAAGACGGAGGTGTCACAAGAGTATGGGCAAGAGAGGGATACCGCAAGGGAAGTACACGAAGGAGTTTCGAGAGGGAGCGGTGGAGCTGGTTTGGAGGGGGCATGTCAAGAATCTTGTGTAAATGCCTTTTCGTAATATTCATGGAAGTGATATGACAGGTCGTGTAAAGTACATTCCGCTTAGGATATGTCGTGCTCTTTGCTTTCTTCGGTACCGCCCTGCCACGGCCATCGCCCCGTCATTTCTACCTCGAGCGTAAAGCTCAGAAAGGTCCTTATCAGCACAATGATCCCCAGCACCCCGACGCTGCGGAAAGAGGGCTCGACGGCAACTGTAGTGATGATATCCGCGGCAACCAGGAATTCCAGGCCCAGGAGAATTCCCCGGCCGAGCAGGCGGCGGTAGGCCGAAAAAACCTCGCGGCCTCGGGCTGTTCTTGCCATGAGCGCCGCTCTGAGCGTTGCGTAAAGCGCTCCGGCGGCGATAACGCCGATGCCGAGCGCTTCGAGCGCTCTTGCCGTGACCTCTGCGAAGAGCTCTATGGAAATCATCAAACGAGCCTCTGCCGGAGATTACGCTGGGGGCAATCCAGAACCCGTCCTCTTTTGTTCAGTGCTTAACAGATAATCAAAGTGCATTCAACACAAATACCATGAACGAGAAGACGACAACGAGGCCCACGTCTATCGCCCAACGGACAAGCGAACCCCCTCGAGCTCCCGAAGCTCCCCCACAAGCATAGCGATTTTATCGGACGGCACCGTCACCTGGACCTGTCGGGGCATCTCTCTTCTTGCAGAACGGTTGGCGATTAATTATGGAACGCTGAGGAGGCAAACCAGCTCGGCTCTATTCATGAGCGCCTTTCAGAACCGCGCTGCCCGGGGCGGCGCTCTCGTCCTGTGCCATCGGCAATGGCCTTAGTTGATAGTAATAGTATAAAGCCGCTTCATGAATACGTAAAGACAGGGACATCCCGCCGATAATGAAAAAGAGCGCAAGTGAGGATGCCTATCTCTTCGGACAACCGGCTGGTGATGGTGCTCAACGGTAGTCGCACGTGCGCAACGCGGCGCCGGGCGGCTCAGACCTTCGGCGTCGGCGTCTTCGGCACCCCTGGAGGCCGCGGCGGTTTCTGCGGGGGCCGCGGGGGCACGCCGGGAGGTTTGGGGGGTGTTGCAGCGGCTTTGGATGTGCTCACTTTTCTGGGCATATTCCCTCCTTTCTTATTCGGAATACTACACCGTAATTGAACGCCCTCCCTACTTATCACTTATCAATCGATCTTCACACAGTCAAGCGAAAAATGCGAGCTTGTCCGAGCTTGGGCTTTGGGGGCGTGAGTGCCGGGATACCACTGTATCCGGAGTATTGTCAGCGGGGATGGACATGTTGCACCTACTAAGGATCTATGCAAAACTTTAACAAGGGGAAAAGTCTTACCTCTGTTGTGGTGTTTCTCCCCTTTCGTAGTGACTCTGGCGGCAACTGCCGCTCTCGTACTCACTCAATGCTGTATTCCTCAATGGCACGAGCGCCATTCAAATCAAAACCATTTTTTCCAAAGCGTCAGGAGGCCTCCATGATATCAGTTCTCCTTCAAAAGAACCGCAGCCGTTTGGCATTTCTGCGTATCGTATTATCTTCATCAGTGGCGCTGTTTATTGTTCTGTTGTTTGCCGGATCTGCTGCTCCGGGACAGGCAGGCCGGGGCAGTGGTCAGACAGCAACTCAAGGGCAGAAGCAGGTCGAGTACGGACCTCCCGAGCGGCTCATCGGGACATGGATGAGCAACGAGCCTGTGGATGTGGATCAGCCGGGGTCGGCGCGGATCAAGGTAAGCTTTCGGGAGGAAGGAAAGGTACGCGTAGTGGCATGGTCCACGCTTCCCCTCGTAGGGAAGGTCAAGACGACCAAAGGACCCTATCACGTCAAAAATAACGAGATTATTTCGAAGGCCATCAGGGGAGGCACTGCCGTCAGGTACTGGTTCGAAGACGGGCAGCTCGCGATCGAGTATAAACCGGGGCAGGTCGTCCGCTTCCATCGGGTGGATGACAAGGGCGGGGAATAAAAAGCAGAACATCTTGGAAATGCTGCGCATACCGGTATCGTCAGTTTAGCGCCGTGTATCCGCGGCTGAAAGAGAGGATGACGCTCATGAAAACGGCAGGAACAATAGTAGCGGCGCTTGCAGTCGTGATACTTGCGCTGCAGGGATGCGCGGGATTGGTAGCCGGAGGCGCGGCCGGCGCTGCGGCGGCGACGTACGTGCAGGGGAACTATGAAACTGCATACTCGGCCCCCCTGGACCGCACCTGGGGCGCCACGCTGAACACCTTAAGAGCAATGAACATGACCGTGACCGAGACCGAGAAGAGCCTTTCAGAGGCGTCCGTTGAGGCACGCATGCAGGATGGTACCGATGTGAACGTCACCCTCACGAGGTCGAGCCCCACCGTAACTGCGGCGAGCATTCGCGTAGGGCTGATCGGTGACGAGGAGGCCTCACGGATGATCAGCAGGCGGATAGAGGAGCGGCTGGCGGGGTAGGGACAAGGGGCTGACGCAAGGAGGGGGCAGGGGGAACGGTCAGCTCCCCCTCTGAATGGCCCTGCCCCTGCCCCTGCCCCTGCCAAGGATAAGGCTGTCTTATTTAAAACCTTACCCCCCAAAGAGAACTTCGTTCAACTTACACCTCCCTGTCGTCGTTTTGATGCGCTTGCCCTGGGGTATCGTGGGGCTGGAGGGACGATGCCGCATCTATGGTAAAATCCATGAGAAGCCATGGAACGTACGGCAGGCGTCATTATCATCGGCGATGAAATATTGTCCGGCATGATCCAGGATACCAACTCCTTTTTCGTGACAGGGGAGCTGCGCCGGATCGGCATCGCGCTGCGCCGCATTGCGGTTATCGGGGACGATATCGATACCATCGCGGATGAAGTTGCCGCGTTCTCGTCGCGGTTCGATTATGTCATTACCTCGGGCGGCATCGGGCCGACCCATGACGACGTGACCATAGCGGGGATCGCGAAGGCCTTCGGCGTCGCGGTCGTGATCGATACGCACCTGCGCGCTTTCCTCGAGCGGCACTACAGCGGGACGCCCACCCCCGAGCAGCTGAGAATGGCGGAGGCGCCGGAGGGCGCATCGGTTATCCAGGATACGACGATAGGCCTTCCGCTCATCGTCTTCAGGAATATCTATATCCTCCCCGGCATTCCCGAATATTTCAGGATGAAGGTGACGGTGCTTGCCAGGCTCCTGCACGGCGGAAAGCCGCCCTCGGTCAGGAGGGTGTATGTCACCGAGTACGAATCGAGGATAGCTCCCCTCCTGAACGAGATCGTCAGGGACTTCCCGGCGGTGAAGATAGGCTCCTATCCCGTCGTGGGCCGAAGCGACTATTCGGTCATGGTGACCATGGAATCGTACGATGAGGAAGCGCTCGCTGCGGCGCTCTCCCGGATTACCGGCGGCCTCTCCCGAGACAAGATTCTGCGTGTGGAAGAGTGAGGAGCGGCAGCGGGGAGCGGATCAGAAGACCCGGTTGTCGAAGACCCGTTTTGTTTTCCTCTCTGTCCGCGGCAGGCTGCCGTAATCGAGCAGCTCGACGGAGCAGGAGACCATCAGCGCATGTTTGAGGGCGTGTGCGATACGGCTGCCGAGCTCTCTGCCGGCGCCCTCATGGACGCTTTGAGCGCGCTCGACCTTCAAGGTCATGTAGTCTCTCCCGTCGCTGCCGTGGTCGAGGATGACCTGGTACTCGCTCCCGATGCCGTGCACCTCCGAGAGGATCGCGTCGATCTGCCCGGGATAGACATTGACCCCCCTGATGATGAACATGTCGTCCGAGCGTCCGAGGATGCGGTCATGCCGGGGCAGGCTGCAGCCGCAGGGACAGTCGCCTTCGATCAGCCGCGTCAGGTCCCGTGACCGGTATCTGATGAGCGGCGCTCCCTCTTTCGAGAGGGTGGTGAACACCATCTCTCCGGTCCCTCCCGGCGGCACCGGCTCGAGCGTCTTCTGATCGAGGATCTCCAGGATATAGAAGTCGGCCCAGTAGTGAATACCGTTTCCGGCGGCGCAGCTGAGGCCGGTGCCGGGGCCGTAGAGCTCGGTCAGCCCCGCGATATCGTAGAGCTCGTCGATACCGAGGAGCTCTTTTATCTTCTTGACCATGGCGTTGCTCATGCGTTCGGCGCCGCAGATGACTTTTTTCAGCCTGATCCGGTCCCGTATCCCCCGGCGGTGCACCTCTTCGGCGAGCAGGAGCGCCATGGACGCGGTGGAACAGACCACCGTGGGCTGAAGATCGAGCAGGAAGGTGCACTGCATATCCATATTGCCGGGCCCGATCGGAATCGCCATCGCGCCGTACCGTTCGCAGCCGAGCTGGAAGCCGGCGCCCGCGGTCCAGAGCCCGTAGCCGACGCAGATCTGTACTCTGTCCTCCCGAGTCACGCCGGCCAGCTCGTAGCACCTGCCGAACATGTACGCCCAATCGTCGATATCCTTCTGCGTGTAGCTGAGAATCTTTCTCTTTCCGGTCGTGCCCGATGAGGAGTGAATGCGTACGATATCCTTGTCTTCCACCGACCGCAGAGGGAAGGGATAGCCGTCGCGCAGGTCGTCGGCGGTCGTAAAGGGAAGACGGGCGAGATCGTCGAGCGACCTGATATCGGCGGGAGAGATCCCCGCCTCATCCAGTTTTGCCCTGTAAAAGGGCGAATGGGCATAGGCGTGGGCAACCGTCCACTGCAGCCCTTTGAGCTGGAGCGGCCTGAGCTCTTCGGGAGTCTTTGCTTTTGAAGGATACCGCACGAGCATAGGAAACTACCTCCTCCAGGCGTCAGACTGCGTTATCCGCGTATGGCGGCGCCAGCAGATGCATTATGCTCATCCTATCGCCCGTGGCGAAGACCGAGGTCGAAGGCCTCGAGCGCGCTGCGCAGCAGCTTTTCACGCTGGCCGAACCGCTGGTGTATGGCGGCGACAATGTCTTCAGCCGAGCAGAAGAGCGCAGGCGTGGTCCCCGCAGATGCGGAAGCGCGCGCTGCGGCGAAGCCGAGCATGATGGCGTTGACCGACTGAGGGTTTCCTGTCTCTTCCGCGAGTCTGTCGGCATCGATATGATGGATCGCCGCATGAAGTACCGCTCCGGCGCTCGTATCGGGCGCGGGGGGCAGGGAGCGCGCATTCATCACAATCCATCCCCCCGGCTTGAGATAGAAGCGGTGCTGGGCGAGGTTTTCGGCCTTGAGCAGCAGCAGTCCGTCTGCCCGGCCGGGGCGGATGAGAGGGCTGGTGAAGCAGCCTACTTTCAGGTGCGACACCACCGTGCCCCCCCGCTGCGCCATGCCGTGCGTCTCGGAGGTGAGCACCGGCAGCTCCTTGTGAATCGCCGTCTCGGCGAGAAGGCGGGTGATGAAGAGTATGCCCTGGCCGCCTATGCCGCTCAGGAATATCTGCTGTCCGGTCTTTTCTTCAGGCACGCTCGACCCCCTCTATCGATCTTTTGGGACAGACATGGAGGCAGACGCCGCAGCCGGTGCACAGGATCCTGTTGATACGCACCTTCTTCGCCGCCTCGTCGGGCTCGAGTGCGGGGCACTCGAACTCCTTGGTGCAGTACCCGCACCCGTCGCACTCTTCGGATATCGCCACCGCCACTGCGGGGAGGCGTTCCTCTTTCGAGCGCTTATCCATCAGGCAGGGATAGCGTGCGATGACCACCGCCAGCCCGTGCGTCCTGCTGTGCTCGCGCGCCTCTTTGAGCAGCGCGACGAAGTGGGGGACCCTGTACGGATTGCCCTCCTTGCAGAAGGCCACCCCGCAGCTCTTCACGAGGCCCTCGATCGATATCTTCCCGGTAACGTCGCCGCAGGCGCCTATGCCGGTGGCGGGCGTCGGCTGGTTGCCGGTCATCGCGGTGGTGGAGTTGTCGAGCACCACGAGCACGAAGCGGGCGTCCTGCACCACGGCATCGATGAGCGCCGGTATCCCGGCATGGAAGAAGGTGGAATCGCCGATGGTGGCGACGATGTCGGTCTCTTTTCCCATCTGGCGGTAGGCATGGTAGAATCCCGCTGCCTGGCTGACCGATGCGCCCATGCAGAGGGCCGTATCGATGGCGCCCAGATTCAGCCCGAGGGTGTAACACCCGATATCGCTGGTATAAATGCTGCGGCTATGGGGGATCGCTTTCTTTATGGCGAAGAAACTGGCCCGGTGGGGACAGCCGGGACAGAGGCTCGGCCTTCTCCCGGCTGCTGCCGGAGGCGGGGCAGCTGTCTCGGCCGAGGCGCCGGTGAAATCGGCGATGATCCGCTCTATATGTTCGGGAAGCAGTTCTCCTGCTTCGGGCACTGCGCCGCTCATCTTTCCCCGTACTTTAGAGCGGTCCGCGAGCTGCATCTCGATGACGCCTGTCGTCTCTTCGAGCACCAGGATCTCGTCGTAGGTGCCCAGCAGCGTCCGCATGAAGTCGGTGTGGAGCGGATAGGGCTGCAGCACCTGGTACACGGCGCAGGAGTCCCGGAGATGCAGGTCGTCCATGATCTCTTTCGTGTGCGCGGCGGCAACACCGGAGGTGACGACCGCTTTCTTCGCCGTGACCCCGGGACTGAGCAGGCGGGGCGCTGTCTGCGGATACACAGCCATCGCCTTGAGCTTATCGTTCAGCCCCCGATGCAGGAGGAGACGGAACTTGGGGGTCGCGGCCCAGCGGGTCGGTTCTTTCCGAAAGCCCCCGTTCCGCTCGATCCTGAGCAGATCGCCGAGCGCGATATCCTGCGAGGCATGGCAGACCCTCGTGGTGGGCCTCAGCAGCACCGGAACCTCGAAGGCTTCGGAGAGCTCGTAGGCGAGGGCGATGAACTCCTTCGCCTCCCGGGGTGTGGAGGGGTCGAGGACCGGGACCTTGGCGAACATCGCCATCAGGCGGCTGTCCTGTTCGGTCTGTGAAGAGTGCGGTCCCGGGTCGTCGGCGCAGATGACGATGAACCCGCCTTTCACCCCCATGTACGCCGCGCTCAGCAGCGGGTCGGCGGCGACATTGAGGCCGACCTGTTTCATGCTGACCATGGTGCGGAGGCCGGCGATGCTGCCGGCGAAGGCTATCTCGAAGGCTATCTTCTCGTTGACCGCCCACTGCGCATGGAGGGGAAGGGAGAGCTCCTTCTTCCATTTGACGACCGCGGGCAGTATCTCGGACGCCGGGGTGCCGGGATAGGAGGTCGCCACGGCGCAGCCGTTTTCCACCAGCCCTCGGGCGATGGCATCGTTGCCCATCATCAAGACGCGACTGCTCACTGCCGGAAACGCTCCTCAACGGTGATGATCTTCTCTCGCGACGCATCCTGCACGAAGCGGCACGAGCATTTATACTAAGGTCCTGCCCGAAAGCTTGTCAAGCAGAGACCGCATAGGAAAAAAGCACGGTAAACATGATATGATATCGCTCTGCTTGGATACGGAACTTAGCTATAATGCCGTACCATACATTCCGGGGAGGCTGTTATGAATACGAAGCGGTTTCTTTTTTTGTTCGTGGTTGTAGCCCTTATAGCGGTCGCGGCGTTCGTTGTTCCCGATAGTGCCGCGGCCCAGCCGACGATCACCCTGACCTATGCGAATTTCCCCCCTGCCGCGACGTTCCCGAGCGTGCAGATGGAGCGGTGGGCGAAAGAGATCGAGAAGAGGACCAACGGGAAGGTGAAGGTCCAGACCTTCCCGGGCGGGACGCTCCTCCCGGCAAAGAACATCCTCGACGGCGTGATTTCGGGCGCTGCCGACATCGGCAACTTCGCGATGAGCTATCAGCCGGGCCGCTTCCCCGTCTCCGAGGCGGTCGATCTCCCGCTCGGCTTCACCAGCGCCAAGGTGGCGAGCCTCGTGCTCTACGACCTCGTCGAGAAGTACAACCCGAAGGAGTTCGAGAAGGTGAAGATCATCACCCTCTTCACCTGTCCGCCGACGAATTTCATGACCAAGGCGCCGGTCAGGACGCTCAAGGACCTGAAGGGACTCGAGATAAGGGCAGCGGCTACGGGAGCGGACGCGGTGAAGCGCCTGGGCGGGACGCCGATCGCCATGCCCCAGTCCGAAGTGCCCGAAGCGATCCAGAAGGGCGTCGTGAAAGGAATGCTGTCATCCCTCGAGATACTGCAGGACTTTAAGTTCGCCGCTTACACGCCCTATGCGACGATCGTCGAGCTCCCGGTCGTCTCGTTTGCCGTTGTGATGAACAAGGAGAAGTGGAATATGCTTCCCGACGACGTCAAGAAGGTCATCGACGACCTGCGGAGAGAGCAGGCGCTCTGGACAGGGACGTATGTCGACGACCATGTGAAAGAGGCGCTCGAGTGGTCGAAAAAGACTTATAACCACCAGGTCTTCCAGCTGCCGAAGAGCGACCGGGCCGAGATCCGGAAGCTCCTGAATCCCATGGTCGATGAGTATGTGAAGAGGACGAATGCCCTCGGGCTGCCGGGGACACAGATCGTCAAGGATGCCGAAACCCTGAAGAAGAAGTACGAGAAAAAATACAAATAAAAGCATTGAGCCTTAAGCCCCCGGCAGCCAGCGGAACAGATTTTTCCTTGTCAGCTGACTGCAGAAGGCTGACGGCTGAAAGCGTGTTGGCGCATGATCGACCGTCTCGAAAAATTCAATTCGCTCCTGAACAGGCTGCTGGTGGTCCTGGGCGGTGCGGCGCTGCTCGGCATGACGCTCCTCGCCACCGGCAATATCCTGCTCAGGATATTCAACATCCCCTACCGGGGGACCTACGAGGTCGTCTCGTTCATGGGAGCGCTCGTTATCGCCTTTGCCCTCGGTTATACGCAGCAGAAGAGGGACCATATCGTCGTCGATATCCTCTCGGGTAAATTCCCCCGACCGCTGAAACGCCTTCTCGACAGCGTTTACTATCTCGTTACCGCGGCGCTCTTCGGGGTGGTCTCCCGGCAGATCTATCTCTGGGGAATGAAGATAAAAGAGTCGGGCGAGCTCTCGGAGACGCTCAAGATCGTCTACTATCCCTTCGTCTTCTGCGTTGCGGCGGGGTTCGCGATCCTCGCCCTCACGCTCGTCATCCAACTGCTCAAGAGCCTCGCAGCAGGGGAAGAGCGCCGATGAGCGGGCCGGTCGTCGGCGTCTACGGCATCCTCATCATGTTCGCGATGCTCTTCCTGCTCAGGATACCCGCGGCCTTCACCATGGCGCTCGTCGGCTTCCTGGGGATTACGTATGTGACATCGCTCAATGCCGCGCTCGGCATGATCGGCGCCGATCTCTGGAATATCTTTTCGAGCTACGGGCTCACCGTCATTCCGCTCTTCATTCTTCTCGGGGAGTTCGTGCACTACGCAGGCTACAACAACAGCCTCTACCACGCGACCTACAAGTGGTTCGGCCACTTCAGGGGCGGGCTCGCCATGACCACGATCATGGCGTCGGCCGCCTTCTCCGCCATAAGCGGATCGAACACCGCCACCGCGGCCACGATGAGCGCCGTTGCGATCCCGGCGATGAAGAAGTACAATTATCACCCGACGCTCAACGCCGGCGCCGTGGCTGCCGGCGCGACCCTCGGCGTGCTCATCCCCCCCAGCATCGTCCTCGTCGTCTACGGCCTGTATACGGGCCAGTCCATAGGAAAGCTCTTCTTCGGAAACGTCATTCCGAGCATTATTCTCACGATACTGATCGCAGCGACGGTGGTCTTCATCTGCTACCGCCACCCCGATTGGGGACCGAAGGGGCCGAAGAGCTCCTGGGCAGAACGGCTGAAGGCGCTTCCCGAGGCGCTCGACATCCTGGTGCTCTTCGCCGTCATCATGGTCGCCCTCTTTACCGGCGTGGTCACCGCCACCGAAGCTGCCGCGGCGAGCTGCACCCTTGCCCTCGTCATCTGCGTGGTGCGGCGGAAGCTCTCGTGGAAGGGCTTCACGGCATCGATCACCGATACGCTCCGCATCTCCTGCATGGTTTTCATGATCCTCGCGGGCGCCGTCGTCTTCGGCCGCTTTCTCACCCTGACGCGGCTGCCCTTCGAGGCAGCGGCATGGATCGGGACCCTCGCCATGCCGAAGTGGATCGTGCTCTGGATAATTCTCTTCTTCTATATCATCGGGGGCTGCGTCATGGACGCCCTCGCCTTTCTCCTCGTCTCGCTCCCGATCTTCTATCCCCTCGTCATCCAGATGGGCTACGATCCGATCTGGTTCGGCCAGGTCATCACCATCGTGACCACCATGGGATCGATCATGCCGCCCATCGGGATCTGCAGCTACGTCGTCGCCGGCATGGCCGATATCCCGCTCGCCACGGTCTTCAAGGGAGGGTTCTACTACATCCCCTCGTACCTCGCATCGATCTCGATCCTCATGTTCTCGCCCTACTGGACCGTGCTCGTCCTCTCGAACCTGGTGAACTGATTACCGCTTTTTGCCGGTCTTGTCTTCTACCGGCCTCGGTCTGTCTCTCCTGGCATCGACGATGCAGAAAAAGCCGAAGGGCTCGTCGTAAGGGTTGGTGAGCTGGTGGACCGTATCGGGTCCGATGTAGACGGTATCGAGATGACCGATTGCATAGAGCCGCTTCCCCATGCGCACCTTCCCCTTGCCGCGGACACCGATCACGACATGCGCGTGGCGGTGCTGTTCGAGGCTGCTGTAGCCGCCGGGAGCGATCTCGAAATAGCGCAGATGGAACTTCGTCGCCTCGCCCTTGTTGCCGACGAGCACCTTCCTGACGATCGACGACCACCCGCCGTCCTTCTGCTTATAGCGCTCGGTCTTTACGCCGCTCCACCGGCAGCCGGGGCGGCAGCGGTGGATCCGGTCTCTTTCCGCGGGCCCGGAGCCGGCGCGCTTCCGCCGTTCTTTCCCTTTTACAGGCGGACTCGTCCAATCGCAGGAGGGTGCTGCGTCTGCCGGAAGGGGATCTTTCTTTCTTTTTGATATCATGGGTTCATTATAATGAAATTCAAGAATTCCATGCAAAACCCGAATATACAGGTATATCTATGGCTAACGTTCCCATCAGAAAAAACCAGATACAGAGCGGAGGGAGTATGGCTCAGAATCCCGGTGCCTTGCCGGAGGTCTTGAAGGTCGGAGCGAACGAGATGGAGCTGGTGGTCTTCAGGATGTACAGCACCCTTCCTGACGGGACCCCCGAGGTGCTCGACTACGGCGTCAATGTGGCGAAGGTGCGGGAGATCATCCCCATGCCGACGGTGACCAAGGTCCCTGACATGCCCGCCTATGCCGAGGCATTGGCCGAAGTGCGCGGAGAGGTCATCCCCATCGTGAATCTCGGCCAATGGATGAGGATAGAGGCCCCTGCTGCGATGGAGATCCGTCCGAAAGTGATCGTGCTCGAGATGCTCGGGACCACCGTCGGGATGATCGTCCATGACGTCGAGCGCATCAGGAGAATCAAGTGGGACCAGATAAAGCCGCCGCCGTCGCTCCTCCAGGCGAAGCACAGCGGCAGGGTGACCGGAGTGACCAAGCTCGACGACGAGACCGAGTCGCTGCTCCTCATCCTCGACCTCGAGAGCATCATCTCCGAGATGGGCGGCTTTGTGCCCAAGCACGAAATAGCCCTCGAAGAGATCGAGCAGGTGGAGAAGAGGAAGCTGAAAGGGACCGTGCTCATCGCCGACGATTCCGGCGTCGCACGAAGAATTCTGAAGGATACCCTCGAGAATGCGGGCCTCCATGTCATCGAGGCGCAGGACGGCAAGCAGGCATTGGACATCCTGAACGACTTCCTGCCGAGGATCGGCGACCAGCCTATCACCAATTTCGTCCAGCTCATCATCTCCGATGTCGAGATGCCCGAGATGGACGGTCTCACCTTCACCAAGAATGTGAAGAACAACGCCAAGCTCCAGATCATCCCGATCATCATCAATACCTCGTTGAGCGGCGATGAAAACAAGGAGAAGGCGAAGAGCGTCGGCGCTGAAGGCTACCTGGTGAAGTTCGATGTCACCAAGCTCCTGCGCGAAGTATCGCGGTGTATTAAGGTGAATTAGAGCGTCTAACGGAATGAGCAGAGGCGAGTCAGACAAGGCACAGTATGTTCGCTCATTCTCGACGGGCATCCAGCCCGTCTCCGAGGCTGGATCAGCCCGCTTCACCATCCCTGGATTTCGCCTGGGCTGATCAAGCCGCTCACCTACTATACCTCGTCCGACTCCAAGCTGCGTTATTTCGTTAGGGGCTCATAGATTCGATAGAGTATCAGCCGCCGAAGGTGACGAGGCACTTCAGCGAGTCGCGCGCTTCGGCGGTCAGTTTATACGCCTGCGCCGTCTCGTCGATGCCGAAGCGGTGGGTCACGAGCTTGTCCGCTGTAACGAATCCCTTCCTGATAAACTCCAACGCTTCTTTCGTATCGGTAGGACCGCACGAGTAGCTTGTCACCAGGCTGATGTCGTTGAAGTAGAGGTGGTTGGGATCGACGGTCAGCATCTCGCCCGGCTTGGCCGGGGTGAAGAGGACCACCGACCCTCCCGGCGCCGCTGCCGCTATGCCGGTCTCCATGACCGCAGCGCTGTTCGGCCCGACGATAACGATATCCGCCATGCGGCCGCCTGTCAGCTCACGCACCCTGGCGATCATATCCTCCTTTGACACATCGATGACATGATCTGCGCCGAGCTCGAGCGCCTTCCGTAATCTGGACGGTATCATGTCCGTGCCGATGACCCGCTTCGCCCCAAAGGCCCGTGCGAGGAGTACATGCATCTGGCCCATGACGCCGAGGCCGATGACGAGCATCGTATCTCCGGGCCTGACCGCCGCCCGCCGCAGCGACTTCACCACGCATGCCGTGGGCTCCACGAGCGTGCCGTCCTCATAGCTCACCCCTTCGGGAAGCCTGATCGTATCGTGCCTGAGATTCGTCTCGGGAATGAGCACGTATTCGGCGATGCCGCCGGGGACGATCTTCGTCGTGCGCCAGGTCGAGCACTGCACATGGTCGCCCCGCTCGCAGCAGGCGCAGGAGAGGCACGGCGCATGGTGGTGCACGAAGACCCGGTCACCGACACTGAACGCCGGTGGCTGAGAGCTGACGGCTGACAGCTCTTTCCCCAGCTCGACGATCTCCCCTGCCGGCTCATGCCCGATCACCAGAGGCGCCTTCTTCTCGATATACCACGGCATCACATCCCCCGAACAGATGCCGCACGCCTTCGTTTTTATCAATGCATCACGCGGTCCGACTTTAGGGACAGGCATGTCCTCGATGCGAATATCCGTAAAGCTGTAGAGCCTGGCGACTTTCATTTGCTCTCTCCATAAAGTACATCCAATGGACTCTGAGGCGCATTTGCCATGTTACGAAGGACATGAGTATAGATCATAGTCGTTTCAACATTTTTATGCCCAAGGAGGCTCTGGACCTCTCTGATATTGATACCGTTCTGAAGCAGATGCGTAGCAAAGCTGTGTCTCAGCGTATGGACTGTTGCATGCTTAACTATACCTGCCTGCCGCAGCGCATCTCTGAGTGCAAGTTGAATGGATTTATCGCTGATGTGATGTCGCCCGACCTTGCCGCCTCTCGGATCTACAGAAAGCTTGGACGAGGGGAAAACATATTGCCACCGCCATTCTTTAGCGGCATCAGGGTATTTCCGTTCAAGCGCATCCGGCAGAAAGACCGCTCCATGTCCGGCGGCAACGTCCTTGTCGTGAAGCGCCTTTACCTTCTTCAGATGCTCTCTCAATCGCTCCTTCACCGCTACTGGAAGCATTGTCGTGCGGTCCTTGTCACCCTTGCCACTGCGGATAAAGATCGTGTTTGCATCAAGGTCAATATCCTGCACCCGCAACCGGGCGAGCTCCATAAGGCGAAGCCCGGCCCCGTAGAGCAGCTCGGCAATCAGTAGATTGGTCCCGGTCATATGCCTGAACAACTGTCCCATCTCTTCTACGGTAAGCACAACCGGGAGCTTCTGTCCGCGTTTCGCTCTGACGGTATCGCCGAGATGTTCTGTCTCCTTGTTAAGTACATAGCGAAAGAGAAACAGAATCGCGTTGAAGGCCTGGTTTTGAGTAGAAGAAGATACTCTTTGCTTAAGCGCAAGATGGCTCAGGAAATTTTTGAAATCTGCCGATGACAAATCATCTATTTTCTTGTCGTCAGATTCAAGGGCATAAGAGAAGAAACGCTCGATCCACTGAAGGTATGTTCGTTCGGTACTGTACGAATAATGCTTCAACCTTATCAAGCGCCTTGTCTCTCTGAAAGCGCTATCTCTATCCGCGATCCTTGCTGCGCCCGCGGTCTGACCGCCGGTTTTGCCGAGATAATTGAAATAATAAAGCCTCAGTGCATCGCTTGCCTGCTTCGGCTGCCACTCAAGAACACGTTTGTCCGACCGCAGGGTCTCGATAAACTCCTGAACCGCTATTTCATCATACTCCGTCACTGAGCGCTCAAGCCTGCGGGCAAATACGAAAAACCTGCTTACCCAATAAGCGAGAAACGGGATATTTTTTTCAGGGGCAAGCTTTCTTTCCGCAAGGAACTTTTGAAACTCAGGAAGGAGGTTATTATTAACATCAGACGATTTTGCCATATTTCCCGCCATTTCGCTTTTAAACCATATTACCACAAAAAACGAAAAAGTGAAAATGCCTGCAATTGATTTTATGGCAGTTTTCTATTTCAAAAAATCTCTCAATGTGCTATAGTGGAGACAATTTTAAGTAATATGGCGGTCCGTATAGTAATTGTTCGGCATTTAAATCACAACAGGAGGTCTAATATTGAGATGTACGTGTGAGAATATAGCTGTTCCCGACATAAAACTTTCTACGGTGTGTATTGGTCATCTGTGGATGTTCAACAACATTACCGCAACTGAGTTGGAGGTTCTCGCTGGCAATGCTAAACGTCGACAAATCGGGAAAGGCAAGTTTATTTTTAACCAAGGGGATCCATCTACCGAAATGTTCCTAATGAAATCTGGTAGGGTCAAATTGACTAAAATCCTCGAGAATGGTAACGAAATCACCTTGGATATTAGAAAAGCTGGGGATTTTATCGGTGAAAATATTTTTTCTGGCGAAAACCTCTATCCAGTAAACGCTGTGTGTATGGACAATACACTTACCTGTGGATTTTCAAGGGAACAGTTAAGCCAGATGATACTACAATACCCAAATATCGGCTTACAGATTATAAAAAATATGAGCGAAAGAATTTCTCAACTTACCAGCAAAGTTGGCTCAATGGCCGAAACGAGCATTGAAGATCGTCTATATAGTGTTCTCAAACAAATTGCAAATGAACATGGCATTCCAAGTCAAAAAGGTGTGAAATTACAATTCCCTTTGACCCATGAAGAATTAAGTTTTCTTATCGGCGCACATCGTGTCAGTGTCACAAAAGCCATAAAATATCTCAAGGAAACAGGGAAAATAGAAATAGACAACCGAGTCATGATTATTACACCCGGATGATTTTTTTCACTATGAGGACAACAGAATTTAAATAAAAAAAGTAAATGTAGCCTCAGCTACAACGTTTTATGTCTGTGTGGACTATATTAATCCCAACCTTAACCTAAACCGAGGAGGATTAATTATGGACCCTAAAGTTATTGGTATTTCTGGAAGCCCTGTAAAAGATTCAAACACTGACAGATTAGTCAAGGCCGTACTCGAAAATAGTGGTCTGCCCCATGAATTTATCAAACTCAGTCGCGTAAAAGTACAACCCTGCATTGCCTGTCTTGGTTGTACGAAAGACAATATCTGTAAAGTTAAAGATGATTTCCCTGCTCTCGCAGAAAAGATTAAAAAAGCTGGCGCAATTGTTGTTGGTGGATATCCTCCATATGGAACTATAGATGGTTTTACTAAATCTTTTCTTGAAAGACTTTTCTCGCTTCGGCACCAAAATGGTTTTAATCGTGGCAAGTTAGCAGTCGTTGTTGTGACAGGAATTGGTCGTGGTGCTCCTGGTCTTGAAGAAGCTAGTAACCAGGTAACCCATGCACTGACTTTAGAAGGAATGGACGTGCTTGGCCAGCTTAAGGCTACAGGCAACCCAGAATGTATGGTTTGTGGCTTTGGTCAATCTTGCCCAATGAGCGCACTTCCTTGGATTTTTGGCAAGGATACGGAAGTAACACCTGAAAAATTTTGTAATGTGGAAAACCAGCATAATATTTGGAATGAAGCACATAGGCTTGGCAAGGAAATCCACAACCGACTCAAGCAGCAGCAATCCATGTAATATTGGACAAATCATATTCCATGACAAAAGAGGAGCGCTTCGCTCCTCTTTTTTTTTCGCAAGCTGCCTAACAACCTCGGGAAATGAGTGTTAATGCGGTGTCAAAAGAAAAATTGGATACATTTTCTAACAAATAAACGACAAAAGCCGAACAAACGCATAGAGAGGGACGGCGGGGAGCAGCTTTCTCTGAAACTATTTCATTGGCCGCCGCCCCTCATGCTAGGCGTTGGGCGGCGCACGATGCAACCGCCCGGCAGCGTCAATCGTAGGTCTGACATACAAAACCAACAATAAATAATTGGAGATTACATGGATATAACGGCATGGCTGTTAATAGCTATCTTTTGCATAGGAATTATATCACTAATTGGATTCTTTGTTACAAAAACAAAGGGATTTGGTCGCTTTGCAACAAGCTCGTTTCTATTGCTTCTAGTCATTGTAGTGTCATCTCTTTTTTATGCATCTGGAAAACTTGATGCCCAAGTATTTGCAAATATATTATTTGCGGTTATTGGCTTTGCCGGTGGTCTATTTACTGGGAAAGAGAAAGAACCAACAACCAATAATGTCACCAAATAGCTACTCAATAGAAATGAGCATTATATCAAATATCGCTAAGGCAGTGTCTAATTGGTACAACGGAGCATATATCCCTCACGAAAACCCCCATGATTCTCCTTTGGTTATTCCTGGCGGGGATTATGAGTGCCACTGGACTGCAATAGCAGCTAAAGCAATTATCGGTTTCTATTTAAGGCATTGGCAATGGCTTTGGACAACTATCATTGCCATTATCGGGGTGTATGCCACTGTTCTTACGCTTAAACCGTAGAGACTCAAGTCCCATCCCAAAGAAAGCACCAGATACCCAGAAAAGCATATTAGACAACACAAGAAACGAAAATCTTATAGTATTTTCAGACATTAAGGCACCTATCTAAAATAAAAATCTTAGCCCAACAATTGGGTCAACCAGACGGCGGGGAGCAGCGTCGCGCTAGTCGCGGCAAGTTCAGTGGCCGCCGCTGGTTACCCTTGGCGTTCTGTGAAAATAACTGCAAAATAAAGACGAAATTAACGGCATAATAAACAAGAAGAAATAACGGCTATACATGATGGATGAAAGAATCCAATTTCAATCGGAGGGTAATGGGATGAGTAAGGGC